>JADGEN010000049.1 GCA_016744355.1 Halieaceae bacterium | reverse complement strand
AAGCGCCTTCCCAGTTGGTGTTTTTCTCACTGCCGAAAGGTGTAATGCCAGCGTCGGGCCAGGTATTGTAGTGCACACCGTTATCGGTCGAGTAGATCACGATGGTGTTGTCGGCAATTTTCAGTTCGTCCAACTGGTCCAACATCTCACCGATGAGTTCATCGTGCCCAACCATCACATCGTTATAGGGCCCCTGGCCAGATTTGCCCAGGTTCTCCTTGGAGGGGTGGGTTCTGAAGTGCATACCCGTGGTGTTCAACCAGACGAAAAATGGAGCGTCATCTTTGACCGCTTTATCGACAAACTTCTTCGCTGCTGCAACAAATTCCTTATCGGTTGTCTCCATACGTTTGCGAGTCAACGGACCGGTGTCTTCGATGCGACCATCAGCGTAGGAGTGAATAACGCCGCGTGGGCCGAACTGTTTGCGAAATGCTGGATCTTTTGGATAATCGAAATCTTCCGGCTCCTCCTCCGCATTAAGGTGATACAGGTTGCCAAAAAACTCATCGAAGCCATGGTTACTGGGCAAATATTCATCTTTGTCACCCAGGTGGTTTTTGCCAAACTGACCGGTGGCATAGCCGTGAGTTTTCAACATCTCCGCGATGGTGACATCCCGGTCCTGCAGACCCAGTTCAGCACCGGGCAAGCCCACTTTAGTGAGACCAGTGCGCAATCCCGATTGGCCGGTAATAAAACTTGAACGCCCCGCGGTGCAGCTCTGGTCACCGTAGTAATCGGTAAAACGCATTCCTTCATCGGCAATACGGTCGATGTTGGGTGTTTTGTAACCCATGATACCGTCGCTGTAGGCACTGATATTGGTGATGCCTATGTCGTCACCCCACAGTACCAGGATATTCGGTTTATCTGCCGCCTGCAGTGGCAGAGCCACAGTCGCAGCCAGCAGCAGCGTACTACGACTTATTAGTTTTCGAAATTGCATGCCGATCCCCCATTTGGGTTGGTGTGAGTTTTCCACGAGATTCCATGGACAAGCAAGTATCAATGATTTTAGAAAAATATCAACACAATGCATTGCACTAAGCCCCGGGGTGGTTAACATAGTCCCACCAAAAAAAACGAACAGGGCTGAGCCATGTCACTAGAATCCTGGGACCCGAGCGCAAATAGCAGGGCTCAACAATTTGAGCTCCAAGGTGCACTTCTTACCCGGTTAATAAGCTATAGCGCGGAAGAACAACTGGAAGAATTGGATACGCTTATCGTCGGCGACGAGCGGCAAGCTTTGGCGGGGCTGATGAAAGTCGATCACCAGACCTGGCACGCCGCATCAGAGGGCCTGACCGATGATGAACTACTACACCTGATCCGTTTTTTCGCCATGGCAGAAAACTTGCCCGGCTGGGAGGCGCAGGAAACCTCTCCCGTTATCCCACTGGCAAAAGCACTGAGAAAAAGAGGGGTTCGTCTGGACAAGCCTCTGCTGCAGTGGCTTCGCCAAGTAAACAATAATCGTTTTTTACCTTACGGGCCGCTGTAAAAAACGATTCCGTGAAGGGATGACAGACGGTCCGTGGCCGGGCGGCGCTAACCAGGGCGGCCCTAGCCCGGGCGGCCCTAGCCAGGTGAATTCTTTTCAAAGGCAGCCAATTGCTCAGCTGTGGCCTCTGTCTGATACTTTTCCTTCCACTCACTGTAGGGCATTCCGTAGATACGCTCTCTGGCCTGCTCCAGATCGGTTTCTACACCCTCTTCGGCAGCTGCCGCGACATACCACTTGGACAGGCAATTACGACAAAAGCCGGACAAATTCATCAGGTCAATATTCTGAACGTCTTTACGACTGTCAAGATGTTCGAGAAGGCGACGGAATACTGCTGCTTCAATATTGTTGATGTTAGACATAGGTAAACCTCACTTATAGTTATTAATCTATTCGCCCATAGGGGCAACGCTTCTTGAAATCAGTTGCACCAGCTGCGTCTGGCGAGCAACCCCCGTTTTTGAAAACACGGCACTCAGCTGTGATTTTCCTGTATTTCGGGAGATATGCAAGTGCTCACAGGCCTCTACCAGAGTGTGGCCATTGGCTAACTCCAAAGCAAGTCTGGCCTCAGCGGGGGTGAAACCAAAGAGTTCCACCAGCACAGCCGCTGGTGTCCGGCGCGGAGCAGAAGGGTCGGAGATAAATATGGCGACAGAGGGATTACGGCTGCCATTGGGAGCGGCAACCAAAGGGAGAGGCCGTAATAGCATGCCAAATGCCTGGCCCCGGCCCGACAGTCTCAGGGCTTTAATAAAGGACGGCTCTGCACGTAAATGAGCCTGCATAACATCGTCGAGACAGGAGCGAAACGCCTTGTTGTCTGACGCATTGAGAAGGTGTAACTGTCCTGCTTTT
Source organism: Halieaceae bacterium (assembly GCA_016744355.1). GTDB lineage: Bacteria > Pseudomonadota > Gammaproteobacteria > Pseudomonadales > Halieaceae > JBALVT01. The sequence continues at coordinate 21,115 of JADGEN010000049.1, read as the reverse complement.
TCACTCAGCCAGTGGCGTTCTTCGAGCAGCTTCTGCGCAGCTTTGTTGCTGTGACGTATACGTGCACTTTGATCGAGTATAAACGCGGCAACAGCCATCTGGTCCACAGCACTCGCAAACAGGGAGCGCTCACTTTCCACTCGAACAATACGTGCATGCAGGCGAATAGTTTGCTGAATGTGTGGCAACAAGGTTTTACACAGGGCGCAGTCATCGGGGGAAAAATTCTCACGCCCCGCAAGCCTTGCAAAACGAAGCCGTGCACTGTTACCCAGGTCATCCCCAAGGTCAGCACCCATCAAATGCTCTAGCCCCATATCTTTAATGTAGTGCTGATAGTAATCGGAGGCATAATAATCATCGGCCGCCAAAAATTCATCGATGGTAAACACTTCGCCCTCGGGCAAATTGATAAACGGATCCAGGGCGAAATAATTGTCGCTATCATCGCTGAATAGCTTGGGCGAAAGCACCACAGAGTTAATCACCACGCCCGCATCACCCTCGCGGGGGGCGCGCAACACAAGCGTCACATAATCAGCGCCCAGAGCGTCTCCCAGCATGCGCAAAAATTCTTCCCACGGCGGCTGGGCCACAGGGCCTCGAGACAACGCCAAAAGCAGCTCATTCATACGCCCTGAGAGTTCATAGGTACTCATCAGATAGGCATAAACTCGCCGCCGTTCACATCCAGAGACGCACCGGTCACAACACAGGAGTAGTCAGAGGCAAAGAATACGGCGGCCTTGGCACAGTCTGCATCGTCAGGGATCACCCCCAGAGGAATATTTTGCGTAATTTCTGCGACCAGTTCCTCTTGAGATTTACCCGTTTGTTGGGCTTGCCAGGCAAAGTAACCCTCCACGCTGGGACCCCACATCCAGCCCATATGGCAACTGTTTACACGGATATTATACTGACCCAACTCCAATGCCAGGTGCTTGGTCGCACTGCGCAGGGCAGATTTGGATGCTCCATAACCGCCCTGGGTGGCCATGGGTTTATGCTCAACCATAGTAGCGATCATAACGATGGCGCCGCCACCGGCATCTTTCATCGCGGGAATACAAGCCTGGGTGAGCGCCATAGTGCCGAAAAAATTCACATCCATGGCGCGGCGCCAGTCATCCAGGTTGGCCGATTCTATCGGACCAAAACTGCCGGGGTCATAGGCGCTGTTGAACAAAACATCTATGCGACCATACTCCGCTACCGTTTTTTCTGCCAGTGCTTGGCATTGCTGTACATTCGAGATATCGGTCACTACTTTAAGTACCGGCGTGGCTAAACCCAGATCGCGGATTTCCTGCTCCGCAGTGTCCAGCTTAGACTCAGTTCGCGCAGCCAACACTACCACTGCAGCACCCTCTCTAGCCGCCAGGGTCGACAACTCCTGCCCTAAGCCCGGTCCAATCCCCGAAACTACAACCACTTTATTTTCCAGCATCATATAGTCGAACTCCTTATGTGAATGTCCCTTACTTGTAGCGTAGAGAGACCTTCTCGCGGCCTACACAATCGCGCAGGGCCTGTATTAATTCATCGCTGGGTACTACGTGCCAGTTCTCGCCCAGTCGCACCTGTGCACTGTTACCGCTATGACTGTAGACAAAAAATACCGGGCAATCACCCCCTCCAGCGCCAGCGAGTGTGCTGGAGAGCTGGTCGGTAAACTTACCATCCAGTATTTCCCGGTTAATTTCAATTTGTAGTTCGGGCGCATGCTGCTGACGCGCCTGCAATAGGCTGGAAACATTTTTGGCCCGCATACCCAAACCACCGGAATAGTCGTCATGCGCAACCACCCCCTCTACGATTACAATGTTGTCCTTTACCAATAGCTCCCGGCTTTCATTATAGGCCTCTGCATAGACCGTTGCTTCTATGCGAGCACTGCGATCATCAATCTGAATAATCGCCATGGTGTCGCCACGCTTGGTTTTCATTGTTCGCGTGCTCACAATAAGACCTGCCAATAACTGTGAACCTGATTTGTCGCCACGCACATCGGCAATCCTAGTGGGAACAAATTTACGAATTTCAACTTCGTGCTCGTCAATAGGGTGCCCGGAAACATACAGACCCAGGGTATCTTTTTCACCCCCGAGGCGCTCTTTTTCGGGCCAGGGCCGGGCTGTGCGATAAGGTGCATATACGTCTGTCACACCACCACCGTTGCTATTGGGAATAACCTCACCAAACAGATCTTCGATTCCGCTATCACGATTATTGGCGCTTTGATCTGCAGCCTTCAGTGCGTCCTCGACACACGCCATAAGTACATGACGACTTTTACCAGCGACACTTTCAGCTCGAGCTTCACTGTCGTTTTTGTCACCCATCCCATCGAATGCGCCACTGCGTATCAGGGCGTCAACGGCTCGACGATTCACTTTGCGAGGATCGGTGCGCTCACAAAAATCAAACAGATCAGTGAAGATTCCGCCATCACGTCTGGCGCTTTCAATGTTTTCTATCGGGCCTTCACCCAGGCCTTTTATAGCACCCAGCCCGTATATAATTTCGTCCTCTGCGTTAACGGTGAACATATACTCACCCTCATTAACGTCGGGAAGTTTCAACACCAGCCCCATGTCTCGACACTCTTCTACAAACACCACGATTTTATCGGTGTTCTGCATTTCGGAGCTCATCACAGCGGCCATAAAAGTGGCCGCGTGGTGCTCTTTCAGCCAGGCAGTTTGATAGGACACCAGCGCGTAAGCCGCCGAGTGCGATTTGTTAAATCCGTAACCGGCAAACTTCTCCACCAGGTCAAAAATTTTCATCGCCAGGTCTGCTTCTACACCCTTACCCTTTGCGCCCTCCTCAAATACAGCACGCTGCTTGGCCATTTCTTCGGGCTTTTTCTTACCCATAGCACGACGCAACATATCGGCGCCGCCTAGTGTATAACCGGCCAATTCCTGCGCTATTTGCATAACCTGTTCCTGGTACAGGATGATGCCGTAAGTGGGTTCCAGAATAGGCTGCAACCACTCATGCTGATATTGCTTATCGGGGTAGGAGACCACCTCCCTCCCGTGTTTACGGTTGATAAAGTTGTCTACCATTCCGGACTGCAGGGGGCCGGGTCGAAACAGTGCGACAAGTGCAATAATATCTTCGAAGCAATCGGGCTGCAGACGCTTGATCAGGTCTTTCATGCCACGGGATTCAAGCTGAAAAACTGCCGTGGTCCGGGCTGATTGCAGTAATTTGAAACTAGCCTCATCGTCCAATGGTATTTTGCTTATATCCAGAGGCTCTTCGGCGGTGTGTTCGCGCCGGGCGTTAATCATCTTCAGTGTCCAGTCGATGATTGTTAATGTACGCAAGCCGAGAAAGTCAAACTTCACCAGGCCCACGTCTTCTACATCGCCTTTGTCGTACTGGGTAACCAGACCACCGCCGGCATCATCACAATACAGCGGGGAAAAGTCAGTCAACATGGACGGGGCGATAACCACACCTCCAGCGTGCTTGCCCACGTTGCGAGTAATGCCTTCCAGCTGCACCGCCATATCCCAGATTTCCTGAGCCTGACTGTCTTCACCAAGAAATTCTTGTAGAGGTTCTTCCTGATCCAGGGATTTTTCCAGCGTGATGCCAACTTCGAAGGGGATCATCTTGGATAACTTGTCAGCCAAGCCATAAGACTTGCCCTGTACTCGCGCAACATCCCTGATAACAGCTTTTGCCGCCATGGTGCCAAAAGTAATAATTTGTGACACCGCCTCCCTGCCATAGGTGTCCGCCACATACTCGATCACCCTATCCCGCTTGTCCATGCAGAAATCGACATCAAAGTCTGGCATGGACACCCGCTCGGGGTTGAGAAAGCGCTCGAAAAGAAGATCGTATTCCAGCGGGTCGAGGTCGGTAATCTCAAGCGCATAGGCCACCAGCGAACCGGCACCAGAACCACGCCCCGGCCCCACAGGAATATCGTTTTGCTTGGCCCAGCGGATAAAATCCATCACGATCAGGAAGTAACCGGGGAAGCCCATTTGTATAATCACATTCAGCTCGAAATCCAGCCTGTCCTTGTAGGCCTGAATCTCTGTTTGAGTGTCAGCACTGCGCTGTGGAAAAATTTTCTTCAGCCGCTCTTCCAAACCCTCATGTGAAATCTGGCACAGAAAATCATCAATGGTCATCCCCTCGGGCACGGGGTAATCCGGTAGATAGGGCTTGCCCAATTCAATAGTGAGGCTACAGCGCTTGGCTATTTCTACTGTATTTGAAATAGCTTCAGGAATATCCTGAAACAATTCAGACATTTCCTGCGCAGAACGCAGGGATTGCTGATCAGAGTAGGAACGCGCCCGCCGTGGATCGTCCAGCGCCCGCCCTTCACTAATACAAACACGTGCCTCATGCGCCTCAAATTCACTGGAATCGAGAAACCGAACATCGTTTGTGGCCACCACGGGGCATTGCAATTCATCCGCCAGGGCAGCGGCTGCATGCACGTGGTTTTCATCACCATCGCGCCCAGCGCGATGCAATTCAAGGTAATAGCGATTGGGATAGAGCTTCATCCAGAACCGGGCACGCTCTTTTGCGAGATCTGACTTACCCCCCAGTAGAGCCTGGCCCACATCCCCCAACGCGCCAGCTGACAAGGCGATGAGGCCCTCTGCATGCTGTTCCAACCAGGCCTTTTCGACGTAGGGCCGCCCCAGATGCTGTCCATCCACGTACGCCCGGGAAATAAGCACGGTGAGCCCCTTGTAACCTTGCTGGTTCATCGCCAGCAAACATATAGGGTAGGCCTGCTCCGGGTCAGAGGAGTCCATGACCATCAGGTCAGCGCCAAAAATGGGTTTTACACCACTGGAAAAAGCCTTTTTGTAGAGCTTTACCAGACCGTAGAAGTTGCTTAAATCGGTGACGGCAACAGCCGACATACCGAGCTGCGCTACGCGGTCAACCAGTGGTTTTATGCGGACGAGTCCGTCGCTTAGGGAGTATTCTGTGTGTAGTCGAAGATGAACAAAATCAGGCATATTTAGAGATTCCAGGCTGGAAACCAGTTTACTCTGACATGGCCTGCGCTAACAGATTTTTTACCGGAGAAAAGCTACGCCTATGTATCGGAGTCACTCCGAGGTCGCGCAAAGCCTTTAAATGGGCGGCCGTGGGGTAACCTTTGTGGTTGGCAAAGCCATAGCCCGGATAGATCGCATCCAGCTCTACAAGTTCCTGATCACGCTGCACTTTTGCCAATATGGACGCGGCGGCGATGGCACCTACTCTGTCGTCGCCCTTTACCACTGCCTGCGCAGCGTAAGACCACTGGGGAAGACGATTGCCATCCACCAGCACAAAGCCGGGTTGTGGGGTCAGTGCGACAACCGCTCGTTTCATCGCCAGCAGACTGGCTTGCAGAATATTTATCTGGTCGATTTCGGCAACGGAAGCTCGAGCAACGCTCCAGCACAGGGCACGTTCCATGATCAAGGCAGCCAGTTGCTCCCGGCGCGTGTGTGAAAGTTTCTTCGAGTCGCGTAGCCCCTCTATAGGCCGCTCAGGATCAAGTATTACTGCGGCCGCCACCACGTCTCCCGCGAGAGGACCGCGCCCTACCTCATCAACGCCGGCGTAATCCACACCGTCGTAGTTCATCGTAAAGGGAGGGAGGCCAGAAGAGCCCTTCATCAAGCGGAGATACTATCGGTCTGCACAAAGTATTGTGGCGGACGCACATTGCTCACCATCCACATCAGCACTAACTTCAAATTTCCAGATACCCCGACGTTCGGACAAAATAGATGCCCTCAGCATAACGCGATCACCGGGAACACAGGGGCGCTTAAAACGCAGTTTATCAGAGCCTACAAAATAATAGATGGAACCATCGGCAGGTGTTTTATCCATTGTTTTAAAACCCAAAATCCCAGCCGCCTGGGCCATGGCTTCCAACAACATAACACCAGGAAATACAGGCTGCTCGGGAAAATGTCCCTCAAAAAACTGCTCGTTTACCGTGAGGTTTTTGTAGGCGACAATGGACTCACCCGGATTGAGCTCTACAACGCGATCCACCAGTAAAAACGGGTAGCGGTGAGGCAGGTATTTTCGAATTTCTACTACATCCATCATTGCACAAAGACCCCCGATTATAGTGAGCCCCGCTCACACATGTGAGACGAGGCGACTTTGTATTGATACCAACTTCGACGCTGGTATCGTTTTACTCGACGGGTGCCTGATTCAGCTTGTCGGTCACTTTTGCAGTAATGCTATAACCGGCGTCGGCATGAATTACGGACGAGCGTTGCAGCAACAAGCCAATTCCCTCTGTCGCAATCAACTCACGCAACACTTCCTGCACACGGGGAGACATTTCCTGCAACAAAGCCTGACCGGCAGCCTGCTCAGCTTTTTGCAATTTCCCGGTGACATGCTCCAGATCATCTTGCTTGCTGGCCAGCTTTTGGCGAGCGGCAATCTGTTGATCCTGGCTCATTACCGCCATATCTTTTTGTAACTTGCGAACCAGGGCGTCAAATTCTTCTTTGAGGCGATCATATTCGGCCTTATCAGCTTTGTAGTCGCCGGCCTCACGCACCGCGTTGAGTCGTTTCTGGGCCTGGTCAGTTTGCAACATAGCCTCCTGCAGATTGACCACAGCAATTTTCCCCTGAGCCCAACCTAAACCTGGCAGGGACAGTACAGCAAACACAAGGGCATACTTAATAAATTTTGACACGTTGTTCTCCATAGTAATTGAATCTGGTTTTTTCACGGGTTTTCTCACTCTTACATTATAAAAATTATACGACTCGGAAGCGGTATTAGAAACCCCGACCCAGGGTAAACTGGAATACTTCTTCTCTATCTTCAGGTCGGGTATTAATCGGTTTGGCAAGGCTGAATGTCATAGGACCAAAGCCGGTAATCCAGGTAACACCCACGCCAACAGAATACCTAAATTCACCAAAGTCTACATCGGAGCAATTGAGCTGACTAGTGCCGCAGTGCGTGCTAAACACGTTGCCCCCATCGATGAAAAATGCGGAGCGAATCTGGCTGCGGTCTTTAATAAAAGGCAATGGAAAAATAAGCTCAGCTGAACCGACAATTTTTACATTCCCGCCAAATGGGTTGGCCTTGTTACGGTTGGGGACGGTCTCCGAGCGGAGCTTACCCAAGCTCGGAACGTAGACATAACCAAATTGGTCACCATTGGGGCCGCCCTGCTCTGCTATGGTACCGTCTTCGTTAATCTTGGTTACCGGGGCGCTGACCGTATAGAGCTCGGGTTCTGTACTACGAGGACCCAGCGTGTTGGTTTTGAAACCGCGTACCGAGCCAAAACCACCACCGAAGAAATGCTCATAAAAAGGTAGCTCTGAGGTGTCGCCATAACCCCCGCCATAGCCCAGGTCTGTGCGGAAATGCAGGTTCCAGCCCTGCACATTAAAGAACGGATAATAGATTTCACCACGATAGGTCAGTTTATAGAACTCCAGATCTGACGCGGGCATAGACACCTGAAGCGCCACTGAATTTGAGGCTCCGCGGGTGGCATTTCGGCCACGGTTGAGCGTTGATTGTGTCCAGCTGGAAGTAATAGTCCAGTTCAGGTAGTCGTCGCCATTTTCGTCAATAAAGCCTAGCCCATCGGGAATTACCCGATACTCAAAGGGCAGGTCATCGATGTCTTCCAGAAACTCTGGCGCCGTGTAAATACCGCCCTCCAGGGTGCTCTCGTACCAGTTGGGGATATTAGACTGCAAGCGTGGGCTGGCCTTTATCTCCTGCACCGCGTACTGGCCCACAGTAATATCTGTTTGCGAGACGCCAAAACTAAAGCCCAAACGCTGGGTTTCCTTAATCGGGTAGCCAAAATTCAAGGCGGCACCATAGCTATCTGTGGTATAGCTGGCTACGTTCACCTCGGACAAGTCGGTAGAGCGATAGAACACATTAAAGCCACGACTGACACCATCTTCGGTGTAATAAGGGTTGGTGTAACTAAAGTTGTAGACGTCCTGGTAGCTAGAGGAGTTCAGGTTAACACCCACGCGCTTTCCGGTTCCGAGGAAGTTGTCCTGCTGCAAATTAAGGCCCAGAATCAATCCCGCCTGTTGCGCATAACCAAAACTGGCGCCAATACTGCCAGAAGATTGCTCCTCAACCTCAAACTCAACATCGATAAGATCGTCGCGACCAGGAACAGCCGGCGTTTCGACAGTAGCGCGACTAAAAAACCCAAGCCTCTCTAATTTAACCCGGGACAGCTCGATAGCGGAGGCCGATGCAGGTGAAGACTCCATCTGGCGCATCTCTCGACGCAACACATCATCAGAGGTTTTCAGGTTGCCCTTAAAGGAAATACGGCGGACATAGGTGCGCTTACCCGGGTCAACGAAAAACTTCATCGCAACGGTATTTTCTTCCTCATTGAGCTCGGGAATACCGGTGATCTTGGCAAAGTTGTAGCCTTCGTTGCCCAACCTGCGGGTCATGTACTCTTCGGTCGAAGTAATAAGCTGCTGGGAGAATGTCTGTCCCTGTGTAATCAGAATGAATCGACGCAGGTCTTCCTCGGGCAATACAAGGTCACCGGACAGGTCCACTGAGCTCACGGTAAATTTTTCGCCTTCAGTCACGTTGGCCGTGATATAAACCGCCTCTTTATTGGGCGATACAGACACCTGCGTAGAGTCGATCGAGAACTGAAGGTAACCCCTGTCCTGATAATAGGAGGTAACGCGCTCCAGGTCACCCGTCAGCTTTTCGCGCGAGTATTTGTCATCGTTTTTGAAAAAAGACAACAAGCCCGTTGTCTTTAGCTCAAACAGGTCGCCGAGTTCGTCATCCGAATAAATTTGATTGCCAACTACATTGATATGTTTGATGGCCGCAACCGTACCTTCATCTACGTTGATACTGATGGATACCCGGTTACGCGGCTCTGGAAGTACGTCTGTTTCGATATTGGCATCGTATCGGCCCTGCTGCACATACTGCCGCTGAAGCTCTAGCTGCATCCCCTCCAGAGTAGAGCGCTGGAAAACCTGACCGACAGCCAGCCCCGCTCCCTTCAGACCTTCGAGTAAAGCTTCTGTTTCAATGGCCTTGTTACCGTCAATATTTATCTCACTGATACTGGGGCGCTCAGCAACAATAATAACCAGGACATTGCCATCACGGCCGATGCGAATATCATCGAAATTTCCGGTGGCAAAGAGGCTGCGCGAAGCTGCTCGAAGACCGGCATCGTCAACAGCGTCGCCCACCGCGAGCGGCATGGCAGAAAATACGCTTCCCGCTGAGATTCGCTGTAAACCCTCCACTCGAATATCGGAGATTACAAAAGTCTGGGCCCAAGCAAAAACGGGGCACAACAACAGCAGGACTACAGCCAACTGTGTATGGATTTTTTTAATCAAAATACTGGCTACCATCGCTAAAAACCGCAACACAGAGATATTGCAGTTCGATCAAAATTAAGTTTACGGCGCTCTGTGCCACACTAGAGTCGCGAAAAATCATTATACAGGGCGAGCATCATCACCCCTAGTATCAAAAACAGCCCCAGTTGGTATCCAAGAATTTGAACTTTTTCTGGTACCGGCCTACCAACCAACAACTCCACCAGGTAATACATCAGGTGTCCCCCATCCAGAACCGGAATAGGAAGCAAATTTAATACCCCCAGACTGATACTGAGCAGGGCCAAAAAGCTTATATACGACTCCAGCCCCGACTTGGCGGATTGGGACGCCACTTTAGCAATGGTGATGGGGCCACTCAAGTTTTTCGACGATATTAAGCCCATCGCCATTTTCTTTATTGAAATCAGGGTAAAAACTGCCAGATCCGCGGTTCGCACAGCGCTGGCCTGCAGGGATTCCAGAGGACCTCGATCATATTTACGTAACAGTTCTTTGGGCATGTCTGGCAAAGCAACCCCTAAGCCGACTCGACCAAATGTCTCACTTCCCTCGCCCGACACCGACTCGGGAACGATAACGGTGTCCAGTACCTGACTATCGCGTCGATACTCCAGATGTATTTCCTCGCCGGGTCTGGCTCGTACATAGTTAACCCAGTCCATCCACAGAGGCATTTCAATACCATTAGCGCTAAGCACTGTGTCACCTGAGCGCAGCCCCGCACGTTGTGCCGGGCTGTCTTCCACAACCATATCGATCACTGGCGGGACCTCAGGGGTATACATGGTAATACCCAGGCCCGAGAACAAATTGGGCTCCTCCTGCTCGGCCAGCCACCGCTCCAGCACCGCCTCAGACTCGTAAACCATTTCTGAATTGGGGTATTTAACTTCAAAACTAATGGGCCCGCTGTCGCCAATACGCTCCAACAGGGCAAAGCTGAGTGCCTGCCAGGTATTTGTTACCTTACCGTCGACCGCGACAATCTCCTGTCCCGCCTCAAGCCCTGCAATTTCAGCCACTGACTCGGGGGTCACTTTTCCTATAACGGGCGCATAGCCGCTTTCGCCGGCCATGAACAAAAACCAGAAGGCCACTATCGCCAGAGCAAAGTTTGCCAATGGTCCCGCGGCAACCACAGCAATACGTTGCATGGCACTTTTGCGGTTAAAAGCCTGATCTAACTCGTGAGCGGCTACTTCCCCCTCCCGCTCGTCCAGCATCTTTACAAAGCCCCCCAGCGGAATGAGGGCTATAGCAAATTCAGTTCCTCGCTTGTCGTGCCAGGAAAATATAGTTCGACCAAAGCCGATGGAAAACTTCAGTACTTTGACACCACAGCGTCTGGCCACCCAAAAATGACCATACTCGTGCACGGCAACCAAGATTCCCAAGGTTGCCAGAGTAATCGCTATTGTGTTCAACAACTCCATCTTGAATTTATGCCCCTTCTGCTGTTTGCAAGCTATTGGCTACCACTTCGCGCGCGATGAGTCGCGCTTCTGCGTCAGCTGCTTCGACCACTGCGAGCGACTTCGGTTCAATTACAGTTATCTGCTCCAGCACCCTCTCGATCACCCGGGGTATCTGGGTAAAACGAATTTTCTCGTCCAGGAAAGCCTCGACAGCCACTTCATTCGCAGCGTTGCACAACGCCATAGCAGTACCACCCACAGCGACCGACTCTCGCGCCAACCTCAGGCAGGGAAACCGAGTTTCATCCGGCGCTTCGAAATCGAGCCGCGATGCGGCAATAAGGTCCAGGGGAGCCACGCCCGAGCTTATACGCTCGGGCCAGCCCAGGCCGAATGCAATGGCGGTGCGCATATCCGGGTTGCCCAGTTGAGCCAACACCGAACCATCGACATATTGAACCATGGAATGGATAAGGCTCTGTGGATGAACAACAACGTCTATCATGTTCGGCGGCAGATCAAATATCCAACAGGCTTCGATAAACTCCAGGCCTTTGTTCATCAGGGATGCCGAATCGACTGAAATTTTTCGACCCATAGACCAGTTCGGATGAGCGCACGCCTGAGCCGGAGTTGCCCCCCTCATCTGCTCTAAACTCCAGTTGCGAAAAGGGCCACCCGAAGCGGTTAACAACACTTTGCTAACACCCGTCTTGGATGCTACAGCCTCGTCGTTAACGGGCAGGCACTGAAAAATAGCATTGTGCTCGCTGTCGATGGGTAATAATCGGGCACCTGACTCACGCACCGCATCCATTAATAGATGCCCCGCCATTACCAGAGATTCCTTGTTCGCCAGCAGAAGTGTCTTTCCCGCTTTTGCCGCCGCCAATGTTGACGGCAAACCAGCCGACCCCACAATAGCGGCCATCACAGAATCTACCGCAGGATCAGTGACAATTCTGAGCAGCGCCTGTTCTCCGTGTAATACGATGGTGCCCAGCGCTTTGGGCATGCGCGTTTGCAGCTCCTGTGCCGCCACTTCGCACATCATCACGGCAAAGACCGGTTTGTGTGTGTGACATTGCTCTAACATGGCATCTACAGACGAATTTGCTGCCAGACCAAAGACGCCAAACTGCTCAGGGTGCTGGGCAATAACGTCGAGCGTGCTAACGCCTATAGACCCCGTAGAGCCCAATACTGAAATCATCCGTATATTGCTCGACACTGTAATTACCACTCCACCATCAACAGCCCCAGCGCAAACACTGGCGCCGCCGCAGAGATACTATCCAGGCGATCCAGCACACCGCCGTGCCCTGGAAGTATGTTGCCGCTGTCCTTGATCCCACTTTGGCGTTTCACCATGCTTACCGTGAGATCGCCTACAACTGAAGCAACACCGGTTATCAATACAACGGTTACCACCGAGATCAGGCTGATATGTTGTTTTTGCAGAGGCAGTAAATACCAGCCAACGAGAGACAGTAAAAGACAGGCGAACACACCGCCCCAGAAACCTTCCCAGGTTTTAGCAGGGCTAACTTCTGGCGCTAACTTGTGTTTCCCGAATGATTTACCGGAGAAATAAGCGCCTATATCAGCCGTTGCGACAATCAGAATCATGGCGACCATGAGCATACCGCCTCGGGCGAAGCTCAGAAGGTATACCGCCGCCAACCAGGCGGGGGCCAGAACCAGCAACCCCATAAGGCTACGCATGGCCATGTTTCCCCAAAGTGCACCACTGGCCGGATAGCTCTTTACCCACAGCATCGCTACAGACCACCACAGACACCCCAAACCCAGAAACGGCTGAATCTGGCTATCTTCAGGCGAAGCGCCGAGATCGCAGTAGTAATAAAGACCGCCCAAAACAATACCCAAAGCAGCTGCGTAGGAACCGCGACTAACACCGGACTGCCAGCCAGCCATGCGCGCCCACTCCCAGCCACCCAGAACCACAATAATGCCAAAGATCACAGCCAGGCCGGATAGAGGAACAAACACAATCGCAGCCAGGAAACCAGCCACCAGCACAAGAGCTGTAATAATGCGTTGCCTAAGCATGTTCGCCCTCTCTCGATATAGATGGTGCCGGTTCGCGAAGGCCAAAGCGCCGCTCACGGCTGCTGTAGTCGGCCAGCGCTCCAGCGAACTCTTCCTCAGCAAAATCCGGCCACAGTGTATTGGTGAAATACAATTCACTGTAGGCAAAATGCCACAACATAAAATTACTGATGCGCGCATCGCCCCCGGTACGAATACACAGGTCAGGGCGGGGTAAGTCACTGATGGAAACGTTCTGGTCGATCAGGTCAGCATCGATGTCCTGTGGTTGTAACGTTCCCTCTTTAACCTGAGCTGCCAGTTTTTGCGCCGCCTGGGCAATATCCCATTGACCACCATAGTCTAGAGCGATAACCACCGTTGAAACTGTGTTGCCTGCGGTTAATTTCTCAGACCGCTCCATAAGCTTACACAGACCACGACTAAAGTTCGTACGCTGACCTATAAAGCGCAGGCAGATGCCGTCTTTGTGCATTTGCAGGACTTCATTGCGCAAGTAGCGCGATAACAATGCGAGTAATGCCCGAACCTCCGGCTGTGGCCTTCCCCAATTTTCACTGCTGAAGGCAAACAGAGTCAGCACCTTGACGCCGTGATCGCGGCAGGATCGAATAACGCCGCGGACAGTTTCTACGCCGGCTCGATGACCAGCAGGGCCCGCCACGCCATTGCGTTTCGCCCAGCGATTATTGCCATCCATAATAATGGCCACATGACGAGGTACAACAGTATCGTTTAGCTCATCATCAAGGTCTGGGGAGGTACTAGTGGGCATTGAATAGCAGCGCTATATTTCCATCAGGTCGGTTTCTTTGTCTTGCAGAAGCTTCTCTATTTTTTCTATATAGCTGTCAGTCAACTTTTGAACAACGTCCTGCCCTCTGCGTTCGTCATCTTCACTGATTTCTTTTTCCTTAACTAACTCCTTCAACATACTCATACCATCGCGTCGACCGTTGCGCACAGAGACACGTGCCGATTCAGCATCGTGGCGCGCTTGCCGGATAAAGCCTTTGCGAGTTTCCTCGGTCAGCATAGGCATAGGAATACGCATTACCTCACCTGCCGTGGAGGGATTCAAGCCCAGATCTGATTTCATGATGGCTTTCTCGATATCGGGCACACTCGTCCTATCCCAGGCCGTCACAGTCAACGTGCGCGCGTCCTCAACACCGATATTCGCCATCTGGTTAAGCGGTGTCTTCGCCCCGTAGTATTCGACAGTGATTCCATCGAGCAGGCTGGGATGAGCCCGGCCAGTACGAATTTTATTGAAGCTGTAAGCCAGCGACTCGAGACTCTTGTCCATTCTCTCACTGGCATCATTCTTAATATCATTAATCACGCGTATCTCCTTACTCTGTTTGTGCGTCTGACGGCTCTATCAATGTGCCATCGTCGCCGCCTCTGACTATACTAAGCAGCGCACCTTGTCTGGCCATTTCAAATACTCGCACAGGCATATTGTGGTCTCGGCACAAACAAATAGCAGTCAAATCCATGACCTCAAGCTTCCTGTCGAGTACTTCGTCGTAGTCCAATTTGGCAAATTTTTCTGCGTCGGGTTCTTTCATGGGGTCGGCCGAGTAAACACCGTCGACTTTCGTGGCTTTGAGCACTATTTCGGCATCGATCTCAATACCACGCAAGCATGCGGCAGAATCTGTGGTGAAAAATGGATTACCCGTGCCGGCCGCAAAAATAACCACATCGCCATTGCTGAGTGCCCGAATGGCTTTGCGCCTGTCGTAATGATCTACAACACCGCTCATAGGTATGGAGGACATAACCTGTGTTGCTATATTGGAGCGCTCCAGTGCATCGCGCAGGGCCAGGGCATTCATCACAGTGGCCAGCATGCCCATGTGATCGCCAGTTACCCGGTCGAGGCCGGCTTGCTGCAAGGCGGCGCCGCGAAATAAATTACCACCACCGACTACCAGGCCAACCTGCACACCGATACCCACCAATTGGCCAATTTCGAGAGCCATGGCGTCCAGAACCTTAGGGTCAATACCAAAGCTCTGCGAACCCGTCAAAGCCTCGCCGCTAAGTTTCAGCAATATACGTTTGTATTTTCTTTCACCCATGGTTTGGGGCATAACAATGTTCTCCTCAAGCTGCGGCGTATCTTACAGGACATTTGCCTTATGCCCTAAATTTTATCAGGCAAAAAAAAGGGGCCGAAGCCCCTTTCAATACAAAGATTACGTACTAGCTTGCGTTAAGTTGCGCAGCAACCTCGTCGGCGAAGTCCATTGTCTCAACTTCGATACCTTCACCCACCTCAAAACGTACGAAAGAAACCACGCCTGCACCAGCAGCAGAGACCAGCTTGCCTACCGTTACGTCGGGGTCCTTCACGAAGCCCTGCTCTATCAGGCTGTTTTCCGCAAGAAACTTTTTCAGGCGACCGCCGATCATCTTCTCAATAATCTCAGCTGGCTTACCCGATTCCTGCGCCTGCGCTGTGTAAATTTCTTTTTCTTTGGCGATAGCCTCTTCAGGCATATCCGCAGGTGATACCACCTGGGGATTAACAGCTGCCACGTGCATAGAGACATCTTTCGCAAGATCCTGGTCACCACCGCTCAGAGCTACCAAAACCGCAATACGGTTATTACCGTGAATGTAAGAACCCACAACGCCCGCCTCGGCACCTACTAGCTCAACCCGGCGCACAGTGATGTTCTCGCCAATTTTCTGTACCAGGGCTTCACGGGCTGCTTCCAGATCGCCAGACATTAAAGTGGCTACATCCGTCTGCTTAGTCCCATATGCGGCATCGACTACCTGCTTAACGAAACCCAGAAAACCAGCATCTCTAGCGGCAAAGTCAGTTTCACTGTTCACTTCAACCAACACACCGTAACTACCGTCTTCTGAAACACGGGTGCTTACAACGCCGTCAGCTGCTGTACGGCCTGCTTTTTTAGCCGCCTTCATGCCGCTGGACTTGCGCATTTCTTCAATGGCTTTTTCAACATCACCGTCTGCGGCTTTCAGTGCTTTTTTGCACTCCATCATGCCCAGGCCAGTACGCTCACGTAATTCTTTAACCAGTGCGATAGACATTGGTATCTCCTCCTGCTGTAACTCTTAGAAAAGAGTCATGTGTCGAATAGTAAAGCCCGGTGACAGGGACGCCACCGGGTTATAGGGACGAATCGTTACTCGGCTGCTGCCGGTGTAACCACCTCGGCCTCGGGCTCTGCTGCTGCTTCAACTACTGCCGGCTCAACTGCTGCCTCTTCCGCAGCATCGGCTGTCGGCTCTTCCTCGGCTGCCGCAGCATCGGCTGCCGCTTCTTCAACAAACTCGTTGTTTGCTGCCGCCATCTCTCCGTCTTCAACTTTCGCAGAAATACAGGCATCAGCGACTGCTGCGACATACAGCTTGACAGCTCGAATCGCGTCGTCGTTGCCGGGAATAACGTAATCAACGCCATCGGGGTTGCTGTTAGTATCAACGATTCCAATAACGGGAATACCCAGCTTATTGGCTTCGGTAATAGCGATACGCTCGTGATCTACGTCTACTACGAACAAGGCATCAGGCAAACCACCCATATCCTTGATACCGCCGATGCTACGCTCCAGCTTTTCCATCATGCGAGTACGCATCAGCGCCTCTTTTTTGGTCAGCTTTTCAAAAGTACCGTCAGCCTGCTCTGCCTGCAAATCACGCAGACGCTTGATAGAAGCGCGGATGGTCTTGTAGTTGGTGAGCATGCCACCCAACCAACGATGGCTGACGTGAGGCATTCCTGCACGTTCTGCCTGCTCTTTGATAATCTTTCCGGCTGCACGCTTGGTGCCAACGAACAGAATTTTGTTCTTGTTGCCTGCCAGGCGGGATACCAGCTCCAGCGCCTCATTAAAGGCAGGAACAGTGTGCTCCAGATTGATAATGTGAATCTTGTTGCGGGCGCCAAAGATATACTGGTCCATCTTGGGGTTCCAGTAACGGGTTTGGTGTCCGAAGTGAGCGCCTGCCTGCAGCAGTTCGCGCATGCTTACTTGTGTCATAACTTTATACCTTTGTGTTTAGGGTTATTCCTTCCACATATCCCATGCTTCAACCGGTCGAAACCAGCACCCTGAATCATGTGACGATATGTGTGCGTATTTAGTGCCCAAATGGGCTGCTTGCTCCGTCGACTTAACGCCGTTACCGAGGTCATACCGAAAGAGGCGCGCTTTATACCACAGCCCGGCCCGGGATTAAAGACCCTCGATTATCTCTGTTACCGTCTCTACACCGCCAACACCTCTCATTGCATCGCCTAATAGGGTAGAATATGCCTCCCCCGCGCCGGGCCAATTACAGTCAACACTGTTTTACTATCAATTTAATTAATATTTTTCAATGGGTTACAGATGAGCGCAACAATAAAATCAGCCGATGAGATCGCAAAAATGCGAATAGCAGGTAGTCTCGCCGCCGAAGTTTTAGAAATGATAGAGCCACACGTACAAGTGGGCGTGACAACGGGGGAGCTGGACAAAATTTGCCACGACTATATCACCGGCACCCAACAGGCAATTCCCGCCCCCCTGAACTACAACGGCTTTCCCAAGTCAATTTGTACCTCGGTAAACGACGTTATCTGCCACGGTATTCCATCGGATAACAAGCGCCTCAAAAACGGAGACATCATCAACATTGACGTCACTGTGATAAAAGATGAATACCATGGCGACAGTAGCATCATGGTACAGGTGGGCAATGTTGCCTCCCATGCCCAGCGTTTAATCGAAGTTACCCAGGAGTGCCTGTACAAGGCCATCGATATAGTAAAGCCCGGCGCCACACTGGGCGATATCGGCGCCATCATCCAGGCACACGCAGAGAAAAACTACTATTCGGTAGTGCGCGAATACTGCGGCCATGGCATTGGAAAAATCTTCCATGAAGACCCCCAGGTACTGCACTACGGTCGCAAGGGTACTGGTCTGGTATTGGAACCTGGCATGACGTTTACCATTGAGCCCATGATTAACGCCGGCCGCCGACAGACCAAGCTAAACCAAAAGGATGGCTGGACGGTGACAACAAAAGACGGAAGATTATCGGCCCAGTGGGAGCACACTATGGGTGTTACCGAAAACGGCGTGGAAGTGTTTACCCGGCGCAGTGGCGAACCATTTTAGGAAACTCTGTGACAGATCCCGGCTCACCTACGACGAAACCCTTCCACATGTCATTATTCGATAAATCAGCATTTTTGGCACAGCTTGACGCTGAAAACCCCATTAGTAGCTGTAAAAGCGCAATCGCCGCAGCTACAGAACGCCTGGACCAGCAATTCCTCGCCGATGTAGAAGCCCGCGAACTGCTGACACAACGCGCGGACTTTATCGATGAATTACTAGGCACACTGTGGGACCTGGAAGACTGGCAGCAAAATGAACTTGCCCTGGTCGCCGTGGGGGGATACGGGCGCGGTGAGCTACACCCCAAATCCGACATTGATTTACTTATTTTATTGGGCGAAAACTGTACGCAATGCGACCCTAAGGTGGAGCAGTTTCTCACTCTTTTGTGGGATATTGGGCTGGATATTGGTCACAGTGTGAGAAGTGTCAAGGAGTGTGTAGAAAACGCCAGAAAAGACATCACCGTTCTTACCAACCTGATGGAAGCCCGTGTCGTCCGCGGTTCCGAAGCACTCATGGCATCTGTCCGGCAACAAACCGCTACCGACAAAATGTGGCCCAGCGCCGAATTTTTTCGCGCCAAACTCGAAGAGCAGCGAGCACGTCACAGCAAATATGCCGACACCGAGTACAACCTTGAGCCCAATGTTAAAAGCTCCCCTGGCGGATTGCGTGACTTACAGATAATTGGCTGGATTGCAGAACGTCATTTCGGTGTCGTGTCCCTGGAGCAATTGACCGCAGAAGAATTCCTGAATCAGGAAGAGTCAGACATTCTCGCCCGGGGGCAAGATTTTATGTGGCAGGTACGCTATGCCCTGCACATGATAACCGGCCGCGAGGAAGACCGCCTGCTGTTCGACCATCAGCGAGAACTCGCCGGGCTGTGGGGCTTTGAAGATGGCGACACCCTGGCCGTGGAACAATTCATGCACTTGTACTACCGCTGGGCGGGAGCTCTGGGCCAGCTCAACGACGTGCTCATACAGAATTTTGATCAGGCTATTTTGCACGCCGGCATCGAAGACGATATAGAAATTCTCAATGAGCGCTTCCAGGTTCGCAATGGCTATATCGAATCACGCATAGAAAACCTCTTCGAAAGTACGCCTTCCGCCTTGCTGGAGGTGTTTTTGCTGGGCGCCACGCATGAGCATATTACCGCCATAAGCGCACCCACGGCGCGCCAGATTCGAGACAATCGCCAACAGATAGACGACGATTTTCGAGCGGACAGCAACAATCAAAAAGTTTTCGTAGATATACTCAAGGCACCATTCAAGCTTACCCGCCAACTGCGCTTGATGACACAATATGGGGTACTGGGAAAATATCTGCCCGAATTTGGCAAAATTGTCGGGCAAATGCAGCACGATCTATTTCACACCTACACCGTCGATGCACACACACTGGAACTTATAGAGAACATACGCCGCTTCCAAATTCCGGAGTTTGAAGAAGACTTCCCTATGTCCAGCCGGGTTACTAAACGCCTACCAAAAATTGAATTGCTGTATATGGCGGGGCTGTACCATGATATAGGCAAGGGCCGCGGCGGCGATCACTCAGAGCTTGGAGCTGTGGATGCGAAAGCTTTTTGCCTACGACATGGCGTAAATAAAGAGGATTCTGATCTGGTCTCGTGGTTGGTACTCAACCACCTCACCATGTCTTCTTTCTCGCAGAAAAAGGATATCTTCGACCCGGAAGTTATCCAGCAATTTGCCGAACATGTAGGCGACCAACTGCACCTCGATTACTTGCTTTCACTAACAGTTGCCGACATCAATGCCACAAACCCGACACTGTGGAATGCCTGGCGCTCCAGCCTGTTACGTCAACTCTACGCGGAGACCACCCGCGCATTGCGTCGCGGTCTGGAGAATCCTGCCGATAAACAGGAGTGGGTTGAAAAAAGCCGATCCGACGCCAGCGATATTCTGGAGGATCGAGGTTTTACCGAAAGCGAACTAAGTGAGGTTTGGCGTGACCGCGGAGAAGAGTATTTCCTGCGCGAGCGTACCGAGGATATCGCCTGGCATACAGAGGCGATAGCCGGCCACTACGACAAATCCAAGCCTCTGGTGCTTGTTCGCAGCGCTACAGATTCAAGCGTGGCAAACGCGACGCAAATTTTTATCCATGCCCGCAGCCGAACCCACCTGTTTTCTACCATATGTGCCGAGTTGGAATTGCTGGATCTGAGCGTACACGATGCCCGCATCTACAATGCCAATGACGGTATGAGCCTGGAAACATTTTTCGTACTGGATTCAACGGGCCAGTCCATTGCCGAAGATACCACGCGCATCAAGAATATCGCCGAACATCTCACCGAATCGCTCACCAATGTATCGCAGGAGCCGGTTGTTCCCCAGCGCAGAACACCACGTCAGGCAAAATCGTTTTCGATTCCAACAGTGACTAAAATGACATTGGATGAGGCAAACAACGCTTCAATTCTCGAAGTATCTACACCAGACAGGCCGGGACTTCTGGCGCGGGTAGCGAAAATTTTTGTCGATTTTGATATCGAACTGCAAGCCGCAAAAATTCAAACTCTCGGAGAGCGGGTAGAAGACGTATTCTTTCTCACCGATAGCGCTCAGCAAGCAATAACCGACACCGCCACTTGTGAAGCCATACAGCTAGCCATTAGAACCGAACTCGACGAGCAGGCGGCAGCCTAAAGCCAATGAACCCCAATCTGAATAAACTCCAGCCCTACCCTTTTGAAAAGCTGCACCAACTCTTTTCGGGTATTACGCCAAATAGCAGTAAAGCTCCCATCAGCCTGGCAATGGGAGAACCCAGGCACAGCCCTCCTTTATTCGTGCTTGAGGAACTGGCCAACAATCTCGATAAGCTGTCCAACTACCCTGTTACAAAAGGTATTCTTTCGCTACGCCAATCCATTGCACGCTGGCTGGAAAATCGCTTTGCACTGTCAGGCGTAGACCCCGAAACTCAGGTACTACCCGTAAATGGTACTCGTGAGGCTCTGTTTGCTTTCGCTCAGACTGTGGTCGATGCCTCAACTGATGCGACTGTTCTC
>JADGEN010000048.1:14646-23729 GCA_016744355.1 Halieaceae bacterium | reverse complement strand
GAATCGATATAGGCAATTACAGCGCACTCAAATAAGCCAGAGGATTACCCTGCTTACACCTCGAGAAGCAGAAGTGATGAAGTGGATCGTTCGCGGAAAGTCCAATAAATTGATCGCGAGAATCCTTGATATAAGCCCCAGGACGGTTGAGGTTCATCGGAAAAAAGTGCTCGAAAAAATGCAAGCAGATTCAATTGTTGAGCTAGTAACAATGGTATCTGAAACTGAGAAAAGTCCTGTTAGCATTTTGGATGCGAAAATTCATTGATGAAGTGAGGTTTGTGTCACTTCGATGTTACCTCAATATCAAAAGCTGCTCAGTCCAAGAAGTTTTAATTCCCCGCATTATCACATTTGTTTTCTTCTGCGATTACCTGCCGCTAATACTGTTTTTTCAACCGCGTTAACCTCTGCCTTTTATCCAGGGTGACAGGTATTAGGCTTGTACAGCTTAAACACTAGTTTTATATACGTAATTCTACCTACATATATATGCGTAGTGACGCGGATTCATTCTTTCCCAAGTTAGTTTAACTTTAAGTCATGTCAGTTGGGTCCAGTTATATGAGTGGCATTGTGAATTTAATTCACAAAAGTTGTTACTGATTTGGGCTCGGGGTTCACGCAAGAACAGCGTAAAAAGAACTCGGCTTGGACGATGTATTTGTTGATGTGGGGATGTCGCGGAATGCATAGTTATAAACGTCGGAAGATGGAACTTATGTTTGAGTTCCCAAGTTTTTGTCTGCGCGCTCACATTGAGCAGGTTTATGTTCAGGTATTTACACTGATAAGGTGTAAACAAAATAAACATGACTCTGTTTAATTTCAATATATTTGATTCCCTCATCGATTTTTTGCCGCATCGGAAGAGCTGCAAATTTGCTTGTGGTACCCCCAGCGTAATTAGCCCAATAACACAAAAGGAACCTGTGGATGCAAAATCAAGAGCTGTCCGTTGTCGTACTTGATTCTGATTCAAAAGCTGCCAAAGAGGGTGCAGCGCTTGTAAGGTTTCTCGGATACCCTGCTTATACTGCAACAGATGAGCAGTCATTTCGGGCGAAAATTGATGAGATTCCCTCAGTAGTTGCGGTTTTTGTTGCTGCCGATCCCGGGTATGAATTGCTCGACTGCGTATTGCGGGTGGCAAAAGAAAAGTCATTGAAATGCGGATGCTGCTTGACCGTGGGCAAGGGTGTTAGCGAGACCTTGCCGGCAGTATATAAATCCCGAATACAAGCGGTAGTTCCCGAAAAAGTCAGTTATCGTGAACTCCTCAAAATGCTTCAGGAAGCGGTATTATTCTTTAAAAGTGGAGGCAGTACGGGTGGTGAATCCTCGGCTTTACTTTATCGAAATTTAGTCGGTGGTAGTCGTGCTACCAGCAATGTACACCAGCTAATTCGACAGGTTGCCAGCACCGAGGCATCGGTATTGGTTACGGGTGAGTCCGGTACAGGTAAGGAGGTTGTAGCGCGCTGCATCCACAGTTTATCTTCACGGCGGGATCACCCTTTTGTGCCAATTAACTGCGGCGCAATACCCGCGGAGCTCCTGGAATCAGAACTCTTCGGGCACGAGAAAGGCGCATTTACCGGAGCGATTACATCTCGCCAGGGCCGCTTTGAGATCGCGGAGGGCGGAACGTTATTTTTGGACGAAATTGGAGATATGCCGCTTGATATGCAGGTAAAGTTACTGCGTGTGCTGCAGGAGCTTACCTTCGAGCGGGTGGGCAGCCATAAGAGCATTCGCTCGAATGTCCGAATTGTGGCTGCCACTCATAGAGATCTTGAGCAGTTAGTTGCCGAAGGAAAATTCAGGCTGGATTTATTTTATCGCCTCAATGTTTTTCCGATAGAAATTGCTCCAATAAGCAAACGCTTGGAAGATATTCCGCTTTTGGTTGAGTTCTATATTAACAAATTGGAGTTAGAGCAACGTAATAGCTTGAGGCTGAGCGAGTGCGCCCTCGCATGTCTGGCTCGTTATTCCTGGCCGGGAAATGTAAGAGAGCTTTTTAACCTGCTCGAAAGATTGGCAATTCTCTTCCCCGAAAAATTAATTATGTGGTCAGATCTTCCTGACAAGTTTCGTCCGAATCAAGAATTGTTTGTTGAGTCATTCGACGATTCAACTGATGGTCCGGGCCCGGCGGAAGGCAGGGGAGCTGAATTACCCCTGGATGGTCTCGATCTAAGGCCCCACTTGGCCGACATTGAAAGAAGCCTGATGACGCAGGCGTTGATGCAGTCGGAGTGGGTTGTCGCTCGTGCTGCCAAGTTGCTCAACTTACAGCGCACAACTCTCGTTGAAAAAATGAGAAAATTCGAGATACAAAGACCACAAGAAGTGACAAATTATTGACTCTCGGCTTGTTGGGTCTATATAACACGCTGATAAATATACATATTTTAAGTTGGTACGATTATTGCTTTATACCTATTGATACCTTGAGACATTGAGGTTGATAATTTTAGGGGTAGGGTATGAGTCAGAGCGAACCGCTGTCAGTAAACGAGTTGGGAGAGGCGTTTGAGGTTTTCAGTCGTGTATCTCATGAGCTTGATACTACCTATCGCGAACTGGAGTCCAAGGTTGCCGCGCTCACTACGGAGCTGAGCAATGCCAGGTCGGAGAGAATTCGGGAGCTTGCCGAAAAAGAGAGTTTGGCCAACCGCTTGGCATCCCTTGTGTCTGTGTTACCCGGCGGCGTGCTTATTGTTGATTCCCGCGAGATTATTCGAGATGCCAATCCCGAGGCTATGCAATTACTGGGCAATCCATTGGTGGGGCAGCTGTGGGCAGACGTACTGCTGCGTGAGTCGGGAAGCAGTAAGCTTAAATCTCGGACGCTGGCTCTGAGCAACGGCAAGCGTTATTCAGTTTTCAGTCGACCTCTGGATAGTCTTGGTGAGCACGTTGTGCTGATTACAGACGTCTCCGAAATACACCAGCTGCAGGAGCAGCTCGGTCGCAAGCAGCGCTTGACCGCACTGGGAGAAATGGCCGCCCGGCTGGCTCATCAGATACGGACTCCATTGAGTTCGACCACTCTATATCTTGCTCAGTTGTCTCGACAAGATCTTCCCGCTGATCAGCGGAAAAATATCTCTGCCCGTGTGAGTGAAAGGCTTGGCCATATGGGCAATCTGGTGGGTGGGATGCTCAGCTTTGTGCGAGGGGAATCGCCGACGAAGGAGGTTATGTATCTGGACGAGGTCTTGAAGGACTTCAAGATGACGGTTTTACCTCTGTTTGAAAAAAGCGGCTCCAGTATTGTGGTTCCCAGTGTAGATGACACGCTTATGATATCCGGAGATCAGGATGAGTTGGTTGGTGCTTTGGTCAATTTGGCAATGAATGCTCAGGAGGCCGCTGATGCCCCGGTAGTTTTGTCGCTGTGGGTAGGTGCCATGAATGATGACTGGTTACAAATAAGGGTTGGGGACAATGGCCCTGGTATTAGTGAAGAAATTCTCGATCGTATTTTCGATCCGTTCTTTACAACTCGTGCCCAGGGAACCGGGTTGGGGCTGGCAGTTGTGGCAATGACAGTAAGCAATCACGGTGGAGAGATCACCGTGCAGAACAGATTGGGTGGGGGTACGGAGTTCCTTATTAACCTTCCTATAGCCACACAAGCCGCTACATGTGCCTCCATGAAAGGCTCGGCGCAAAAAATACAGGAGGTGTGTCAATGAACAGTTCTGCAAAGGTGTTGGTGGTTGAAGACGACAAAACGTTGCGTGAAGCGCTGTGCGACACAATTGAATACGGTGGCTACAACGTCGCTTCTGCAGCAAATGGTGTGGAGGCCCTGGAAAGACTTGAAGCTGAGACGGTGGACATGGTTATAAGCGATGTTCAGATGGATGTTATGGATGGGCATACTTTACTGCGTAAAGTGAAGTCGCTGCGACCAGAGCTGCCATTTGTCTTGGTAACAGCCCATGGCACTGTAGAGAAGGCAGTGGAAGCTATGCGTCAAGGTGCTACGGACTACCTGATAAAGCCCTTCGAAGCGCAGGTGCTATTGGAAATGGTTAGTCGCCTGGATACGACGTTAACGGGTAGTGCTACAGGTATGGTGGCGGAAGACCCGGGCATGCTGAGCATCTGTGAACTCTCAAGAAAAGTGGCCGCTAGTCCAGCTACAGTCCTGATCAGCGGAGAGTCGGGTACTGGCAAGGAGGTTGTGGCGCAGTATATTCACCAGCATTCAAATCGTGTAGATCAACCTTTTATAGCGCTGAATTGTGCGGCGATACCAGAAGCTATGCTGGAATCTATATTGTTTGGCTATGAAAAGGGCGCATATACCGGCGCAACTCAGGCACGCGCTGGAAAGTTTGAGCAGGCCAACGGTGGCACGCTTTTGCTGGATGAAATTTCTGAAATGGATTTAGGTCTTCAGGCTAAATTGCTGAGAGTACTGCAAGAGAAAGAAGTGGAGCGGTTAGGTGGAAGGGCTCCGATTCCACTGGATGTAAGAGTGCTGGCGACTACCAACCGGAAGTTGCAGGAGGAGGTCGCCAGCGGAAGGTTTCGTGAAGATCTTTATTACAGGCTGAATGTATTCCCTGTGCAAATTCCGCCGCTACGGCATAGGCCCAAAGACATTTTGCCTCTCGCGAAAATGTTGTTGCAGAGACATGTGGAAGATAGGTCGATGAATCTTACACCTGAGGCAGAGCTAAGACTGTTGTCCCACAGTTGGAGGGGTAACGTAAGAGAACTGGAAAACTGTATGCACCGAGCGACTATTATGGCCTCCAGTGATCAAATTACAGAAGCAGATATCTACTTTGAAGAAGCGTTAACTCCCGCATTGGAGACGTGTGCCCAGGCCAGTGAAGAAAGTGTAGCGTTGCTGGATGGTGGTCTCAAAGACAAAGAAAAGCAGCTGATCGTCAGTGCGTTAAACACTGTCGCCGGCCGTCGTACAGACGCCGCTAAACTGTTGGGCATTAGCCCCAGAACATTGCGTTACAAACTTGCCAGGTTAAAGGAGCAGGGCGTGGCCATACCTGCGGTAGTTTAAAAAAACTGTGAAAAAAGTAGGAAGCAAAATATGAGTAATATGGATATTAATCTTGTGTTGGCGCAGATGAGAGCCATGTCTTCCGCAGCACAAAACTCCGGAGTAGAAGCCAAAGCTGATGACGTCGGCAAGCTGGATTTCGGTGCAGTAATGAAAAGTTCTCTGGATCAAGTCAATGAAACTCAGGCTCAGGCCAAAGAGCTAGCCACTGCCTTTGAGTCGGGGGATACGTCGGTCGAGCTGCCAGAAGTGATGGTGGCTTTGCAAAAGGCAAACATTTCGTTCCAGGCTATAACTCAGGTGCGTAATAAACTACTTAATGCGTATCAAGAAGTGATGAATATGCAGGTTTAGCGCCGCTCCTAATGACTGATAAAGTGATAATTTAGAAACTATGGCACTTGCATCTCAAAATTTTATTGAAAGGTTTAGCAGTATTAGCCGGCAGCCAATTGCCCAGCAGTTAAGATTGCTGATAGGTCTGGCTGCCAGTATTGCACTGGGTATCGCCTTGGTGGACTGGGCTTTGACACCTGATTTTACGCCCTTATATGGTGAGTTGCCCCCAGCGTCTTCTGCGGAGGTTATTAGGTCGCTCGAAGTAAGCAATATCCAGTATAAAGTAAACAGCCGTACGGGACTTATCAGTGTCCCGAATGATCGAGTTCGTGAAACACGGTTGCAGCTCGCTGGCGAAGGGTTGCCGCAGGGGGAGAGTGCCGGCTACGATTTTCTCAATAATGAGCCTCGCCTTGGAGTGAG
Source organism: Halieaceae bacterium (assembly GCA_016744355.1). Classification (GTDB taxonomy): domain Bacteria; phylum Pseudomonadota; class Gammaproteobacteria; order Pseudomonadales; family Halieaceae; genus JBALVT01. The sequence continues at coordinate 17,920 of JADGEN010000048.1, read as the reverse complement.
CAGTTTTATGGAGAGGGCACGTTTTGATCGTGCAGTGGAGCAGGAGCTCTCTAGCTCTATTAGTTCACTAGACAATGTAAAGGCAGCTCGTGTACATCTGGCACTGCCTAAACAATCAGCTTTCGTACATAAGAAAAATAAGCCTGCCGCATCAGTTTTGATAAGTCTTTATCCTGGGCGGGAACTTACAGATAATCAATTGGCAGGCGTTATTCACTTGGTTGCCTTTAGCGTTCCGGGCCTGGCAGCTGAGCAAGTCTCAGTTATAGACAATAAGGGTAAGCTTTTGTCCTTACAAAATGGCGGTGACCATTTTGCCGCCAGCAAAAATAATTTTCGGTATACGCAGCAATTAGAGCAGAGTTATGTAGAGCGAATTACTGACATACTCACGCCAATTTTAGGAGTGGGTGCTGTGCAGGCACAGGTTGCGGCAGATATAGATTTCACTATCGTTGAAAGTACGAGTGAGCGCTACGCCCCGGAAACCAGCGTCCGCAGTGAGCAGCTGGTTGAGGAGCTCACCAGCGATGGATCTACAGCCAGTGGTATTCCCGGTACCTTGTCCAACCAGCCGCCAGAAGAATTACCGGCAGAAGGTGCAACACAAACAGAAGAGATTGCTCAGGCCCCGTCTAGATCCAGCAAACGGGAAATACGTAATTATGAGCTTGATAAAACGATAAGTCATACTACCGAGACTCCAGGTACATTGAAGAAAATCTCGGTGGCGGTGGTGGTGGACTACAAGGAAAGTCTCAATGCAGAGGGTGTGATAGAACGACTGCCATTGCCAGAAGCGCAGTTGACAGAAATTATTGCTCTGGTGAAAGAGGCCGTTGGTTTTAATGAAGCTCGTGGCGATAGGGTGAATGTGGTCAATGCTTCTTTTGTTGCACCTCCCGAGATGGAGCCCTTGCCTGCACCTTCGCTACTAGAACAAGAATGGTTTTGGCGCACAGGAAAGTTTGTGCTGGCTGGCGTAGCTATGTTCCTGACTATATTTATAGTGGTGCGGCCGTTGATGCAGGCGACTTCTACACCGACGGTGGATCCAAGATTACTGGGTGGTGAAGCCAGTGCAGGTGGCGCGGCAATAGCCATGAGTGATGAGCGCGTCACACTTGGACAGCAGCAGCAAATGGGGCTTCCCGCGGCAGCTCCTCCGCCGTATCAACAGCAACTGAATGTTGCGCGTTCAATGGTAGAGGTTGAACCTGAAAGAGTGGCCAGCGTGGTGAAAAACTGGGTAGCAAGCGATGGATGAAGTGGGAGCAGAATTGTCTGGTTCACAGCGTGCGGCAATCTTTCTCATGGGTGTAGGTGAGGACGGTGCGGCGGCCATAATGAAGCATATGGAGCCCAAGGAAGTGCAGTTGGTCGGAGAGGCTATGGCCAGCCTCAAGGATATATCCAACGAGCAGATCGTATCTGTAGTAAATGATTTTTCCGACAAAGTCAGTAACGTAAGCCCAATTGGAATCGGCTCCGGCGATTTTACCCGTAGAGTAATGGTTGAGGCGCTGGGAGAGAAAAGGGCGCACAGCATGCTTAATAAGGTGATGCATGGTAATACTACCAAGGGAATGGAGTCGCTCAAATGGATGGACGCTCGCTCAGTTGCAGGAATGATCAAGAGCGAGCACCCCCAAATAATTGCTTTGGTGCTGGCATCTCTAGAGGATGAGCATGCAGCGCAGGTGCTCAAACTACTACCTGATGAGCTTAGGTCAGACGTGATACTGAGAATTGCCAGACTTGAGTTGATAGATCCTAATGCACTTCGAGAGTTGGATCAGGTAATCGAGAAGCAACTGGGGAATAGCCAGGAATTTCCACCGGCGATGGTGGATGGAATGAATGCCGCGGCCGCAATTTTGAACCACATGGATACCTCTGATGAAGCCGCTTTGCTCGCCTCCGTGCGGCAGGTTGACGTTGATTTGGGCGAGAAAATTCAAGATTTGATGTTTGTCTTTGATAATCTTTTATCCATCGATGATAGGGGAATGCAGCGCTTGATAAGAGAGATTTCAGGGGATAGTTTAATCATTGCGCTGAAGGGCGTAGATGATGAAGTAAAGCAGAAGTTTTTCAAGAATATGTCCTCCCGTGCGGCTGAAATGTTGAAGGAAGATATAGACGCCAAAGGCCCTGTTAAGCTTTCTGATGTTGAATCACAGCAGAAAGAGATATTGAATATCGTTGCGAAGTTGGCGGAAGACGGGGAGATATTTTTGGGTAAAGGTGGGGGTGATTTTGTCTGATAAGAGTGAAGTGATTCAGCTTTGGGAGGCGCCTTTCTTTGAGCAGGCGAGAGCACCGACATCTCCGGCTGTGTCGGCTGAGTTAGAGGCGATGGCTCAGGCGCGCGGGTTTCAGGCGGGTAAGGAAGAGGGCCTTGCGTCGGGTAAGGCAGATGCGCAAGCCATTGTTAAATCAATAACCGCGATGGCTGAACAAATGGCGCAGCCGTATCTAAATTTGGAAGCGTTGATAACCAAAGAGCTGGCGCACATGGCTATGCTGCTGGCCGAGCGCATTGTTCGTCGTGAACTGACGATTGACTCCAGTGTGGTGACGAATGTAGTGGGGGAGGCAATGTCAACCCTGTATAAATTAGAAGGAGAAATTGTAATTTTCGTAAACCCCGCCGATGCCGAGTTGGTTCGCAATTTTTCTCCGGAGTGTCTGGAGGGAAAATCGTGGAAGGTTGTAGACGACATAAATCTATCGCCGGGCGGGTGTCAGGTTAAGACACCCACCTCGTTTTTAGACGCCTCTATTGAAAGGCAGCTTGAGGAGGTATTTGCAAAGCTGGTCGAGTCATGTGATCAGGACTTGGAATCCTGAAAGTGAATACACTCACCAGGTTAAAAGAGGAAAGGAGTGTTCGTCTAGCCGATAAGCTATCCATGCTGTCGAGCAGCATTCAATCCGCGCCACTGCAGGAGGAGGGCTCGCTGATAAGAATGATAGGCATCAAGCTCGAGGCTGTTGGCTGTCAGGCCTCTATCGGTAGTCGATGTCGCATAATAACGGATGACGGTGCCTCTATCGAGGCAGAGGTTGTAGGTTTTTCCGATGGCAGCTTGTTTTTGATGCCAGAGGGGCATTTACGCGGTATTAAACTGGGTGCGAGAGTCGTGCCACTGCATACCGGTGGGGTAGTGACAGTTGGCGAGCAACTTCTTGGTCGGGTGATAGACGGCGCAGGGAATCCTATTGATGGTGGCGGCGCACATGGATGCATGCATCATATTCCATTGCGAGG
>JADGEN010000048.1:0-14636 GCA_016744355.1 Halieaceae bacterium | reverse complement strand
GGGTAAGGGGCAGCGTCTGGGATTGTTTGCGGGCAGTGGTGTGGGCAAGAGTACCTTGCTGGGTATGATGACCCGCCATACGGAGGCTGACGTAATTGTTGTCGCGTTGGTGGGAGAGCGGGGTCGTGAGGTTCGGGAGTTTGTCGATGAGATACTGGGGGAAGAGGGCCTCTCGAGGGCAATTGTAGTTGCCACTCCTGCTGATGATTCTCCCCTCATGCGAATTCATGGCGCATGGAGAGCGACTGCAATTGCGGAGTTTTTTCGAGACAAGGGTAAGAATGTACTCCTGTTAATGGACTCACTGACTCGCGTTGCACAGGCGCAACGAGAAATTGGTTTGGCAGTTGGTGAGCCCCCAGTCTCAAAAGGCTATCCTCCTTCGGTATTTTCACTGTTGCCGGCATTGGTCGAACGAGCGGGAAATACGGGTAGCGGTTCCATAACGGCTGTATACACAGTGCTTGTGGAGGGGGGAGATTTCGATGACCCTGTTTCCGATGCGTCAAGGGCCATACTGGATGGACATATTGTGTTATCGAGGGATGTAGCGGATTCAGGTTTGTTTCCAGCGATCGATATAGACTCATCTGTTAGTCGATTGATGCCAAGCATTGTTGACGAGAGCCAGCTGAACTTGGCGAGGAGTGTGAAGAGCCTTTATGCGACCTACCAGCAGAACCGTGACTTGATCAATATTGGTGCTTATCAGTTAGGTACGGATGAGAGTATCGACCGCGCTATTTCGGCTGCTCCGCATATACGTAATTTTATAGGGCAGAATAACTCTTTGAAAATCAATATGACCGAAAGCATGGCGGAATTGTCAAAATTTTCTTTTATTAACTCCGCTGTGGGCTCCGGGGGAGAGGTGAGTACCGATGTCAGATAAGATGGATACGGTGGCAGAGGTAGCGAAAATGTCGGAGCAACACTCTGCTAGAGAGTTAAGTACGAGCCAGCAGAGCCATAAGCAAAAATGTGCTCAACTGGAGCAACTCATGCAATTTAAACTGGATTATGAATCTACATTGGAGACAAAAGGAAGCGAGGGTATGCCCGCCAGGCAATTGCAGGATTACCGTCTGTTTTTGGCAAAGCTGAATCAGGCGATAGACAAGCAGCGTAATGATATTGAAGACTCGAAGGCGAGCCTTGTGTCAGTGCAGGAGCAATGGCTGTCGAACTCCCGCCGAAAATCGGCATTGGAGCATTTGGTTGAGGAGCGCCATAAAACGCGACTTAAAATCAGGGACAAAGCCGAGCAGAAAGCGTCTGATGAACATACGATGAATCGTAGAATAACGGTTAGCGAACTATAGTGCAGAATGTTGGCATGGATACTGCAGTGTTCGAGGGGGAACTCAAGCGGATAGATTACTTTGCTACCAATACTGGAAAATACACTCACGGTCGATGTTGATGTATCAAAGCGCATCAGTAAAGATAGTATGGATGGTTCTGTTGTTGAACCCTTTGACGAAATACTCAGCGCAGAGGCTGCGAAGTCGCCGCTGAACATAGATCCCGTCTCCCCTGGCGCGGAAATGACGCCTTTAAGCAGTGCAGTGCCTGTATCTCTTCAGGCAGAGCTCAACACTGAACCTACAGATTTTTACGCAAAGACAGCGCTAATTGAGCCAGCACCAACCGAGACACCTCTTACTATTCTCGCAGAGGCGGCATTGCCACCAGGCAATGCCGTTGTTGCAGAGCGAGGGCAGGTGGATGTTGACGGCAATATTTTGCGTACTGGTGGCAAGGGTTTGCCGGTACTTTCCCCCGATGAAGTAGTTTTTAGTGAAAACAATGAGGACTCTGATCTCGTGGACGGGCAAGTCGCGGCATTGGGGGTCTATCCTGCCTCTACTACCCTCCCTCCTGCGGGTGTTTTGGCCAAGGTGAATGACTTTCTCAATCTTAAGGATCAACGGTACGCGGATAGCATTCCGTCCAGAGGGAGGGCCAGTGTTCTGGGAAGCCAAGAGGCGAGTATACTTACTAGCCTTACGACAAAAGCGGCTGTCAGGCCTGACGCTCCAGGCTTTTCGGTAGCGCCCTCAGAGGCGTTGCCTGTTGCCACGGAAAAATTTGTTGCCGACACTTCATTTTTGCGACTGGATTCAGACCCCTCGGCTTTGAAGCAACCCACTATAGCCTCGACACAGCCTCTCATTGGCAGTGTCACACTGCCGTTCGGCGGGCTAGAGGGATCACCGAGTTTGAAGATGAGCGGCCCTCAAGTAATGGGCGGCTCCCAGGTACTGAGCGCGTCACCTGGAGATCCACAGTGGAATAGTGATCTCGCCGGACGTGTTTCGGTGATGGTTAAAAATGGATTGTCTGAAGCGAGTTTACAGCTTACACCGCCTGAGCTGGGGCGCTTGGAGGTTAAGATAGTCACTGAAGGTGATCAGGCCAAAATTAACTTCGTTGTACATAGCGCTGATGCCAAAGATGCGATTGAGCTGGCAATGCCACGCCTTCGGGATATGCTTGGACAAGTCGGATTGCAGCTCGCTCAGGGTGAAGTGGCAGATCATTCCCAGTCGCGTCAGGGCGGGAACCCTGTTTCAGATTCGTCTTCGGAATTGAGTGCAAATGATCTGGAGGAAAGTCCGGATCAGTCCGTCACCAATTTTTCCGTGCGTGAAACGACGGGATTGGTTGATTACTATGTATAGTCCTCTGCACGAGGTGACGTTTGTATAGCCGTTCGGTTTTGTTGATAGCAGAAAATAACCCTGGTCGCCGCCAACGCAGGTAGTTGTTGACCTTTTGGGCGTCAATTCTCTGACTCTTTTGTAGTAACCCTCTCCTAACACATTGATTTATATGGGTATTAATAGTTGGTATGCATTTTGCTTTACCAAGTGTAATGGCGTGCAGCTCAGTTACGATTAGAGTGTTTTTATTGCACCTGTTATCAAGCGGGTGAGCATGCTGCTTCAAATAGGCCCGCGCACAATCGCGGCAAAGGGTGAAACGGAATGAAGAAAATCATTATTATCATAGTCGTGCTGGTGCTTCTCGGTGGTGGGGGTGCAGCATTTTTCTTGTTGAAGGGTGGCGATCCTGAGCCTGTAGCGGGCACGGATACAGAGCAGGGCGAAGTGGCGCCCGAGCAGCTTAGCGATCCGATTTATCTTCCTCTGAGTCCGGCTTTTGTAGTGAACTTTGAACATAAAGGCGGTATTCGTTACTTGCAGCTTAGCCTACAGGTTATGTCGTTCGATGAGGCGGCCGTGGAGAAAGTCGAGGCAAATATGCCCGCCGTCAGAAATAATTTGATACTCCTGTTTAGCGGGCAGGATTATGATTTTCTCACCACCATCGAGGGTAAAGAGAAACTGCGTGAGGAAGTTCGAGATTCAATAAACAAGCTTATTAATTTGGCGGGTAACTCTAAGGTGAATGAAGTTTTCTTTACCGGCTTTGTGATGCAGTAACCGCTGATGGCTACTGAAGATGTTTTGTCAGAGGGAGAACTGGATGCATTAATGGATACCTTCTCCAGTGATGACACGCCAGGCAGTAATGCCGCCTCCGAGCAAAGCTGCCAGCCCTTCGATTTTAGTCGGCGAGAACAGACTTTGCTGGCTCAGATGCCCGGGTTGAAAAAGCTCACTGAAAAGCAGGCATTGGCTCTGGTGGAGAGTGTTCATGAATCGTATGGTATTTCTGCTCAGGTCGAAGCTGATGAAACCCGATTGCTAAAGCTGGATCAAGCGATAAGCGCTATCTCCCAGCCCTCTGGAATCAACCTGATAACAACCGCACCACTCAATGGTGTCTCGTTTGTAGTACTTCCCGGCGACCTGCTTTCATTTTTCGTGGACAAGTATTTTGGTGGTGTGCATGGTGGAACACCTGCCAGCAACGAGCGCTCTACTCTAACCCCCACTGAAATACGTATTAATGACGTACTGACAGGGAAATTCCTGTCTACCTTGGTCGATGCCTGGCAAGAAAAAACAAAGTTGACCCCGGAGCTGAAGTCTTTTGAGGTTTCGTCGGCTTTTCTTCAGGCGAGCTCTCCCGATGAGCTTGCTCTACTTTTTTCTTTTGTCATTAAAGTTGGGGAGTGGAAGTCTTCAATTGACTGGATAGTGCCCTACGCTGCGCTGGAGCCAATGCGATCAAAATTTGGAAGCCCTAAACCCATTTCGAAATCACAGGCGAAAAACACGGACTGGGAGAAGCATTTTCGCAAAGAATTACAGTCTGTTGATCTAGAAGTGACGGGTTCGTTCGATTCAGGCCATGCGAGTATCGCCGATGTCTTGAACCTGAAGCCAGGATCTATCGTGCCGTTGAAAATGCCTACTGACGTCAATGTTTGTATAGAGAATCGGATGTTTTCGTATGGAGAACACGGTGTTCTCAATGGCAATAAGTCAATAAAGATAAAGGAAATAATTGGACGTGAAGTCGACAACACTTGACCCGAGAGGTTGCTCCCTATGAGTGAAGAACCTGAGATTCCCATATCCGAGGCACTGCAAGCTGCGGTGAAACCCAGTGTAAGTGAGCCGCTAGAATCTCACGACGTTGCACAAAACCTGTCCTCTGAGCACGATGGGGGCACTATTAACCTGGATGCATTATTGGACGTGCCAGTGACTTTGTCTGTAGAAATAGGTCGTAGCAAAGTTCCGATCAAGCAACTGGTAAGCCTTAACCAGGGTTCCGTTATTGAGTTAGATCGAGGCGTTAATGAGCCATTGGATCTTCTCGTTAACGGAAAACTGATGGCAAGAGGGGAGGTGGTGGTTGTCGATGGGCAGTTCGGATTAAGACTTATCGACATTGTTAGCCCTCCCGAACGATTGAAAAACCTGAAGTGATAGCCAGGCTTATGTCAGTTAGCTCTCGCAGGTTTTGGAGCTTGTTTTGCCTGATGGCATTGTGCCCGCATGTTCTGGCAGCTACTGATGAAGCGTCCCCGGCCTCAATTTTTAATGTCCCATACTTGCTTCAGGTATTTGGTTCATTGTTGCTGGTATTTTCTTGCCTTTTTGGACTCGTCTTTCTATTGAGGAAAATGAACCACCTTCCGGTCAATGAACGAAAATCTATAAGGGTTATCAGTTCGGTGAAGGTGGGGTCCAGAGAAAAGATTATGTTGCTGGAAACGGGTGAACGCCAGATCCTGGTAGGTGTTACTTCTGGCAGTATTCGCACGCTATACGAATTTGGTGGTGCCGCCGGCGAAGAACGTACATCGCCTTCTTCCAGTGCAGATTTTGCTTCACTGTTACAACCAAGCCCGCACATGGGTGGGAATTGATGTCAATGATGAAACTGGCTGTCGTCATTATGATGGGCTTGACTGCAAATTTTGCTGAAGCGCAGGCGACTATTCCACTGTTGACTGTGGAGCCTGTTTCAGGCGGTGGAAGCAACTATTCAGTAAGCCTTCAGGTTTTGCTCCTGATGACGGCACTTAGCTTGCTGCCAGCGATGCTGCTTACAATGACATCCTTTACGCGTGTCATTGTCGTTCTGGCGATATTAAGGCAAGCATTAGGGACGGCGCAAACGCCCTCCAACCAGATACTGCTGGGTCTCGCTCTGTTTCTCAGTTTGTTTATTATGTCGCCGGTACTGGAGCAGGCTTATGATACTGGCTTGAAGCCCTATATGGATGAGTCCATTGAGTTTGAAGCAGCCTTGGTGAATGTGCAGGCTCCTTTCAGAGTTTTTATGCTCAATCAAACCCGCGAGGCAGACCTGCTTATGTTTGCCGAACTGGGTGGCTATGACGGGTTTCACAGCGATGATGACGTTCCCTTTAAGGTGCTATTACCGTCCTTTTTGACTAGTGAGCTCAAGACAGCATTTCAAATAGGGTTTCTCGTTTTTATACCGTTTCTTGTTATTGATTTGGTTGTGGCAAGCGTATTGATGTCTATGGGAATGATGATGCTTTCTCCCATGCTAATTTCATTACCATTCAAGTTAATGTTGTTTGTTTTGATAGATGGCTGGTCCCTGATTGTAGGTACGCTTGCCAGTAGTTTTGTAGTTTGAAGCGGAAAGAAAACGTATGACACCCGAGACAGTTCTGGATATTGGTAGAGAGGCGCTCTACTTGACCATGTTATTGGCCGGCCCCTTACTGTTGTCCGCCCTGGTGGTGGGCTTATTGATAGGTGTATTTCAGGCTGCAACGCAAATTCAGGAGATGACTCTTAGCTTTATCCCAAAACTTGCGGCGCTGGTCTTTGCTTTGTTAATTGCCGGGCCATGGATGCTGCGCCTACTGATGGAATTTTCCACACGTTTATTCATATCAATACCTGGAATGATAGGGTGAGGATATGATGTTTTCTGCCGGGAGTTTGCTTGCTATGGGCGAGCAATACTACTGGCCGTTTTTGCGGATTTCAGCAGTATTTCTGGCTTCGCCTATTATTGGTTCCTCTTCATTCCCAGTGCGCGCCCGGGTGTTGCTAGCTGTATTTATTACGGCCTTGGTTGCTCCCTCTATCCCCATGGTGCCTGAGATAGACATGGTCGGTGCGGAAGGCCTGCTAGTGGCAGCGCAGCAGGTGGTAATAGGCCTTGCAATGGGCTTCATTCTACAAATGGTTTTTGCGGCCGCAGTGATAGCAGGGCAGTCATTGGCGATGGCAATGGGACTTGGTTTTGCTATGTCTGTTGATCCACAGAACGGTGTTCAAGTCCCGGTACTCAGTCAGTTGTATATGATACTGGCGACACTGCTCTTTTTGGTTGTGAACGGGCATTTAGTGTTGATTAAATTTCTTGTTAACAGTTTCACGCTATTGCCCGTTGGGCTAACTGCGTTGCGTCAAGATTTTTGGCTGGACGTAGTGTTGTGGGCCAGCCAGATGTTTTTGGGTGCACTGGTAATTGCGCTGCCAGCATTGACAGCCCTGTTATTGATCAATATTGCGTTCGGAGTAGTCACCCGCGCTGCGCCACAACTGAATATCTTTGCGGTGGGTTTTCCGGTGACCATATTGGCCGGGTTCGCGCTCATCTTCCTGACAATGCCCGCGGTGCTGTCGCAGTTAACGTATATGTTCGACGTTGGCCTGACACAAGCTTTTCAGCTGTTTCGCTAGGGGAGCTTTATGTCGGAGGACCAGAAAAGCGGGCAGGAACGCACAGAACAGCCCACCGAGAAACGCAAAAATGATGCTCGTAAAAAGGGGCAAATTCCAAGATCCAGAGAACTTAACACCATGCTATCACTCCTTTTTGGCGCATTTGGCCTGGTGATTATAGGTGGCCATATGTCGGCGGAATTTGTGTCCTTGTTTGAGTCTGCATTAGTTTTTGACCGCGAAGTTGCGTTTGACAGTGAAATGATAGCGGTGCGATTTGTAGATCTGGTTATCTCATCATTGGTGATTTTGGCACCATTTTTCGCAGTGATGATAGTGGGCGCGATAGTCGGGCCAATTTTTATGGGAGGTTGGTCTTTTAGTCCCTCAGCAATGGCTTTTAAGTTGGAGAAATTAAACCCGGGGAAGGGCCTAAAGCGGGTGTTTTCGTCAAAAGGGTTGTTGGAGTTACTTAAGGCTCTTTTCAAATTCATCATCCTGGCAGTGTGTACTGCCATTTTGTTTAATTTGTTTATAGACCAAATTCTGGGATTAGGTAGTTTGATCCCGGCGCAGGCATTTGTAGAGTCCGTTACCATTCTTCGGTGGAGTCTGGTAGTTCTCAGCTTTACTCTAATTTTCATTGTTGTCCTGGATGTGCCTTTTGTGCTTTGGGATCACAATCGACAACTAAAAATGACCCTCCGCGAAGTTAAGGATGAGCTAAAAGAGAGCGATGGTCGGCCAGAAGTAAAAAGTCGCATTCGAATGCTGCAAAGAGAAATGTCCCAGCGTCGGATGATGGAGGCGCTGCCCTCGGCGGATGTTGTGATTACCAACCCTACCCACTATGCCGTGGCACTTAAGTATGCCGGTGCTGAGGGTCAGGCGCCCATGGTGTTAGCCAAAGGGTGTGATCTGATAGCGCTCAGAATACGCAGCGTGGCGGTAGAAAACGAGATTGCCATTTTCGAGGCTCCCCCATTGGCCAGAGCCTTATATTCATCCACAGAAATTGGTGAAGAAATTCCAGAGAAGTTGTTTCTGGCGGTGGCCAAGGTGCTGGCGTACATCTACCAGCTGCGCAATGCTGGCTTTGGTGAATATGTAAAACCTCCCGGTGATATTTCCGTTCCTGAGGAGTACAGCACGGTTTTTTCGGAGGGAGGATTAGATGGCGGTGAATAATCTTGCAGCACCCAGGGCGTTCGATTTATCGATGCTGAACGGTTTGGGTACGCCTTTTCTATTGTTTCTAATGCTCGTGATGATGGTGTTACCACTGCCCCCTCTGATACTTGACCTTGCCTTCACGTTTAATATTGCACTGGCGATGATCATACTACTGGCATCGGTTTATGCGTCCAGACCGTTAGAGTTTTCGGCGTTTCCATCCATCTTATTGATAGCTACTTTGCTGCGTTTGTCGCTTAACGTGGCTTCGACCCGGGTAGTTTTGATGGAGGGCCACAATGGTACGGGTGCCGCGGGTAAAGTGATTCAGGCATTTGGCGAATTCGTAGTTGGTGGCAGCTATGCGGTTGGTATTGTTGTCTTCGCCATACTGGTAATTATCAACTTTGTTGTTGTGACCAAGGGCGCGGGGCGAATTTCAGAAGTCACTGCTCGATTTACTCTTGATGCCATGCCGGGCAAGCAAATGGCTATCGATGCCGATCTCAATGCCGGGATTATCGATCAGGACGCAGCTAAGGCGAGGCGCGAAGATGTTGCTAAAGAAGCGGGCTTCTATGGTGCAATGGATGGCGCAAGCAAATTTGTGCGCGGTGATGCCGTGGCCGGAATCCTTATCTTATTTATTAACGTCATTGGCGGCTTTGCGGTGGGGGTTTTACAGCATGACTTGAGTGGTACTGAGGCGGCCAACAACTACGTACTACTTACTATTGGTGACGGTCTGGTTGCTCAAATACCATCGCTGTTGCTGTCCACTGCTACGGCAATAATTGTTACGCGAGTCTCCGATGTCCAGGATATGGGCAGTGAAATTGTGTCTCAGTTATTTGGCAAGCCTAAAGCCTTATTGGTTACTGCCATGCTCATCGGTGTCATGGGGATGGTGCCCGGCATGCCGCATTTGGTATTCCTGTCTTTGGCAGCGTTACTGGGGGCTTTGGGGTATGCGCGAACACTCGAAGGCGATAGCGATGTCCTCGAGCCGGAGGTCGTTACGGAAGATCGGCCCATCGAAGCGAAAGAGCTTAGCTGGGACGATGTGGTGGCGGTGGATGAGGTTGGCCTGGAAGTCGGTTACAGGCTTATTTCCCTGGTGGACAAAAGCCAGGGTGGTGAGCTACTAAGTAGAATAAAGGGCGTGCGAAAGAAGCTCTCCCAGGAGCTGGGGTTTCTTATTCACTCTACTCATATACGCGATAACCTGGACCTTTCTCCCAATGAATACCGGATCAGTTTTCATGATGTCACCGTTGGCAGTGGGGAAGTTTATCCCGGCAAAGAGTTGGCGATTAACCCCGGCCAGGTTTTTGGTGAGCTACAGGGTGTGCAGGTCAAAGACCCCACCTTTGGTCTGGATGCGGTGTGGATCGAGCCGTCTCGGCGTGATGACGGTCAGGCGATGGGGTATACGATTGTCGACTGCGGCACGGTGATCGCCACGCACCTCAGCCAACTGATAAAGAATCAAGCGCATGAGCTTATTGGTCAAGATGTTGTGCAGCAGCTATTGGATAAATTGGCTATAACATCACCCCGACTGGTGGAGAACCTGGTTCCCAAATTAATTGGGTTGGGTGAGGTTACCAAGGTAATGCAGAATTTACTGGAAGAGGGTGTGCCCATACGCGATGTGAGAACAATCGCCGAAGCTTTGGCGGAGCATGCGACCAAGAGTCAGGATACTGACGCTTTGACGGGTCATGTGCGAGTGTCTTTGGGGCGAACTATTTTCCAAGTGGTCAATGGTGTAGGGCGTGAAATGGCTGTGATGACCCTGGATAGTCAGTTGGAACAGATATTGCAAGGAGCTATACAGGGACAATCCGGCGGCCTTGAGCCCTCACTGATGGAAAGTACTATTAGTCAAATTATTGAGGTGTCGGGAAAGCTTAGCGCAGATGGGAAAATTCCAGTTGTGTTGGTCTCGGGCAATATCCGATTGTTTTTGTCCAGATTACTTCGGGGCAGGATCTCGAATCTATATGTGCTGGCCTACGAGGAAATACCGGCGAGTAAAACGATAAAAGTAGTGGAGGCTATAGGTGGTGGTCAGGGGCAACTTGGGAAGAGCTAGGCGTGGGAACTATATGCAGCGCACCGAAGTAACTGAGCGGGGAAGAGCGAATCAATGAAAATCAGACGTTTTTTTGATAAAGACAGTCGCGGCGCGATGGCACAGGTCAGAATTGAATTGGGGCCAGATGCAGTAATCTTATCGAACAAAAAAATTGGTGGGCAGGTCGAGCTCGTCGCGGCTATCGATCTGGATGAAACAGCTATTGATAGCGGCGCAGCCTTATCGACGCAAGATTTTGAAGAATCGCAGCATGTGCCTGGCGTAGATGCTGCTACGCTTTCTGATCTTCAACGCGAGTTGGGTAATTTACGCAGCATGATTGAGGGAAAATTATCCCATATGTCGTGGCAGGACATGGCTAAACAACCATCTTCAAAGGCGGCATTGCAGGCCAGGCTGTCCAAGCTGGGTCTGTCGCGAAGCTTGCGTGGGGTTATCTCTGATCTACTCCCGGCTCAAGGCGATTTAGATACGCACTGGAAATTGGCTCTGGAACTGTTGTCTAGCCGCATAGGAGAAATGAGGGAAGATAGCCTCATCAACGACGGCGGTATTGTCGCACTGATGGGCTCCACGGGTGTAGGTAAGACGACTACAATCGCCAAGCTGGCAGCACGCTTTGTGCAACGACATGGACGCAAGCAGGTGGCGCTGGTAACAACCGACTGTTATCGCATCGGAGGCCAGGAGCAGCTGCAAACCTTTGCAAATTATCTGGGCGTTCCTATGTCCGTTGCAACCAACGGGCCGGAACTAAAGTCTGTTTTGGATCGCCTCTCTCCGCGGAAACTAATACTCATTGACACAGCAGGTATGAGTCAGCGGGATGTTCGGCTATATGATCAATTCACCACCTTGAATTCGGTAGGGTATGACATTGATACCTACGTTGTACTATCGGCAACGGCTCAAGCGCGCGCATTACGGGAAGTGGTGAACGTTTTCGGACAAAATGCGTTAGCTGGCGCGATTATTACAAAAGTAGATGAATCTGTCGGTTTGGGTGGAGTTCTGGATGTGGTCATCGAAAGCTGCTTGAAACTGGCGTATGTGAGTCATGGTCAGAAAGTTCCGGAGGACCTTATTCCGGCGCGCACGTCATCCTTGATCGAAAAAGCGGTTGAGCTGACTAGAATGGATGTGGACTCACCCGCTGATAAATTTCAATACAAGCGTTCAGCCAACTTAGCAACGGTACGTAACTAGATGACTAATCAAGCACAAGGTTTGGCCAAAATGTCTGCGCAGTCCGCTGTGAATGTTATTGCAGTGACAAGCGGTAAAGGCGGTGTAGGTAAGACAAACGTAGCAGTAAATTTGGCCGTAAGCATGGCCAAGCAGGGGCGTGAGGTGGTCTTGTTCGACGCTGACTTAGGCTTGGCAAATGTCGATATTGCGCTGGGGTTGAAGCCCAGATTTGATATCAGGCACGTTATTTCCGGGGAGCGTACACTGGACGAAATTCTTCTCAAAGGGCCTGAAGGTGTTCATGTCGTCCCGGCCTCATCTGGAATTTCCAGTATGACGAGCTTGTCCAGCCAACAAAGAGCTGGCCTTGTTGGGGCCTTTAGCGAATTGGCCTTGCCGGTGGATACACTTATCGTTGATACGGGAGCAGGGATCGACTCTACTGTGTTGACTTTTAGTAGTGCGTGCCAGGCAATTGTTGTGGTGATATGTGACGAGCCCACTTCAATCACTGACGCCTACGCACTGATCAAGGTGCTGAACAAGGAATGCGGTGTAAAAAGATTTCAGTTGCTCGCGAACATGGTCGACAATGACAGTCAGGGCCGTGAGCTCTACCGCAAGCTCGATAAAGTTGCCGAACGATTTTTGGATGTGCACTTGGGCTATCTAGGCGCAATTCCAAGAGACAGCTATTTACGAAAAGCTGTTCAACAGCAAGGCGCAGTGGTGGATATTTATCCGCAAAGCCCTTCCTCCAAAGCGTTGAAAAAGTTAGCCGAGAATATCGAAATGGAGGCTCCTTCATATCAGGATAGTGGAGGGCTGGGCTTTTTTGTCGAGCGCTTGATTCATCATGGCGTCAAAGAAGTAGAGGTTTGAGCAATATGGAGGCGACAGCCTATGTTCAAAGCCAGCAGGGAAGCATGGATGACTTAGTCAGGGAGTATCTACCCCTGGTGAAAAAAATTGGATTGCATTTAATGGCTAGACTGCCCCCGAATATTGAGTTGGATGATCTGCTTCAAGTAGGGGTTATTGGCCTAATTCAGGCTGGTGGTACCTACGACGCTGCCAGAGGGGCCAGCTTTTCTACTCATGCTGGTATTCGGATAAAGGGAGCGATGCTTGATGAGGTGCGCCGTAATGATTGGGTGCCTAGGTCGGTACAGCAAAATATGAAGCAAGTTTCTACTGCGATTGCTGAGTTGGAAGCTAGTCTTGGACGGACAGTTACTGACACTGAAATTGCAGCAGAACTGAAGATATCTCTGGAAGATTATCGACAAATGTCACGCGACTTGGCCTATTGTCGACTGACCTCGTTAGAGGATAGTACTGTCGGTGTGGAATCTGAGCAAGCCGGACCGTTTTCACAGTTCGAGGATGCCAGGTTCAGACAAACACTATCTGATGCCATAAAATCATTACCGGAGAGAGAAGCGCTGATGATGTCGCTTTACTATGGCGATGAGTTAAACCTTAAGGAAATTGGAGAGGTGATGGGTGTCTCCGAATCAAGAGTCTCTCAAATTCATGGTCAAGCATTGGCCAGGCTGCGTGTAAAAGTTGTTGAGTGGGTTGAGTGAACTGAGTTTTGGTGAGAGGCAGGTTTTTATGGTTGATTCCATTGGTCCCAATAAAGCAAGGCCGATTCAAAAACTCAAGCGAGTTCAGAGTGGTAATGACAACTCGACAACATCAGAATCCAGTAAGAAAGTGACCGCAGAGAGTTCTGGCGAACACTCTGCAAAGGAAGAGCGTAAGGGCAGCATTATCGACGAACAGGTTTAGAGTACGCGGGAAAGTCTGCTCGATTGTGTTCTGGGTCTTCTGGTCAGGAGTCCGCGTTTTTGCCGGCTGTATACTGTTTTTGCACTACATGTTGAATGAGCTGTTCTTTTGCCGAATGGCTCTCCTCGTCGATTTCAATTCTCATCAGATAATTTCCTGCAGGGCTTTCTGGTGAAGGTTCGCAGGCGATTACAGTGGCAATGAAGTTTACATCTATGTTTGAAGGCTTGATAACCACTGATACGTTCAACCTGGTTCCTACTGCTAGGGGATCAACGCAATGAAAGGCCATTCCACAACCGCTTATATTTGCTAGATGCTCCTGGTGTGGAGCTGCTTCCGAGTCGGCGGCCTGAGGAGTTCTGGCCGCTACAATCGATATTTTTCTGTTGAGCAGGCCTAGAGCTTCAGCTACAGCCGGGTTTTCTTGCCAAACCGTATTAGCTGCTTGGTTAAATTTTGCGTCGATTTCTGTCAGGACCGAGTCAAGCTCAATTTTCTTCCCCTCAGTACCTTTGGCTGAGTTTTCGCTACTGTCATCAATCACTGAATAGGATAGACCTATAGTATCGTTGATTCGAAAATAATCTCGCCGTTCTTGTCGCTCTGTCACATCTACACCTATAAGAGTGGTTTATCCAAATTGTCGGAAGAGACGTCGTTGTTTATTTCAAGGTTATCGGATTCTTTAACGTCTTTCTCTTGTAACTGATCGATTCCAGCTGTGTACTCATTCTCAATACCCTGGCGAATAAATATCTCCACTCGTCGGTTTAACGCGCGATTCTGAGATGAGGTGTTGGGTTTGAAGGGGCGGGTGTCAGCGTGGCCAACGATCATAAATCGAGTGCTGTCCAGTTGGTCGTTGCGCAATAGCTCATGTGTAACCGACAGGGCTCTGGACGCCGATAGCTCCCAGTTCGAAATAAACTGCGCGCTGGCGATAGGGATGTTATCTGTGTGGCCATCCACCGATATACTACCTTCAATATCGCCTAAAGCATCCCTAAGCGCTGCCATAGTCGGTATAAAGTCGGGGTTGAGTTTTGCCGAAGCTGAAGTGAAAGAGCCTTTTTCGCGAATGCGGATTGTAATCGATCGATTGTGAGTTTCAATATCGATTTTCCCGTCTGTGATTTCCCCGTGTAATATTTTCTTGAGCTTGTCGGCGTCAGCTTTTGTTCTATCCATCAACTCTTTCATTTTCTTCTCGAGAAAGTGATTGGCCTGCTCCTCTGCGAAGTCTGATTCAGGGGCGTTGGGGTTGCCAACCCGAAGGGATTTCTTGAGTGTTTCTACAGTGA
>JADGEN010000047.1 GCA_016744355.1 Halieaceae bacterium | reverse complement strand
TTATTAATATGATCGCCGGCAATTTGTCAGTTAAATATGGCATGCAAGGCCCGAATCTGGCCGTTGTAACAGCCTGTACCTCAGGCACCCACAATATCGGGCTGGGAGCTCGCTTGATCGCCACCGGGGATGCAGATGCAATGCTGGTTGGCGGGGCGGAGATGGCAACCACGCCGGTGGGACTGGGAGGTTTTGCTGCAGCTCGCGCGCTATCCAAGCGCAACGACAATCCGCAAGCAGCCTCCAGGCCCTGGGATAAAGATCGCGACGGATTTGTCCTTGGCGATGGTGCCGGCGTGATTATGCTGGAAGAGTACGAAGCGGCCAAAGCTCGTGGAGCAAACATCTACGCCGAGTTAGTGGGTTTTGGAATGAGCGGAGATGCTCATCATATGACCTTGCCCCCGGCTGATGGCAGGGGAGCAGCAGCTTCGATGAAAAATGCCATTAATGATGCCGGGGTAGATACCAGCACCATCAACTATATAAACGCCCACGGCACGTCAACGCCTGCGGGCGACGGCGCAGAGAGCCTAGCGGTCGAAACCGTGATGGGTGATAATGCGCATCAGGTTGCGGTCAGTTCAACCAAGTCAATGATCGGACATCTATTGGGCGCTGCCGGTGCAGTAGAGGCTATATTCTCGATTCTTGCAATTCGAGATCAAGTGGCGCCACCAACAATCAACCTGGATAACGTCAGTGATGACTGCCGTCTGAACTACGTGGCTCATACCGCTCAGGAAATGGAGATTCAATGCGCATTGTCTAACTCTTTTGGCTTTGGCGGAACCAACGGTTCGCTGCTGTTTAGTAAGCCTTCGTAGATCCAGCCTGCAGTGTCTGGGCTAGGTGTCACGTGGATCGACGGGGTTTTGGAAAAATCGCTTCCTCTACCTGATCGTGGTCTCGATTTCGGTGACGGTTTGTTTGAAACCGTCTTGATTGTCCATGGACAAGCTGTTTATTTTGATTTGCATTTACAGCGTCTTGAGCGGGGCTTGCGGACGCTGGGGTTCCCCAACTGCGTCTCTTTAGTTAAAACTCATATTTCATCAATCCTCAGCTCTCGCGGCTTTAATCGTTTGGTTGCTATGCGTGTAACCATTACGCGAGGAGAGGGCCCGAGGGGTTACGCTCCACCCGATACGTGTACACCTCGAGTGATTATTACGTGCACAAATTTACCTGATGATCTGTACAAGAAAATTGCGCTACCTGCCCGTATATCCATGGCAAAAATTCGATGGGGTAGTCAGCCGGATCTTGCTGGGCTCAAACATCTCAATCGCTTGGAGCAAGTTATGGCAGCGGCTGAAAAGACAAAGGCAGGAGTCGACGAAGTTGTTATGTTGGGGCAGCATGGGAGTATTATTTCTGTGTCTGCTGGAAATATTTTCCTTTATGCAGATGGCAGTCTAGTCACCCCGGATCTGTGCGAGTGCGGTGTTCGAGGCACGCGTCGACAGTTGGTTCTTGAAAGCTTGGCCCCTGAGCTCGGCCTGTCGACTCGCGTAGCTCGCGTGAGCTCAGAACAGCTGATAGAGGCCGACGAGGTGTTTTACTGCAATGCGCTTGTCGGCGTGAGACCGGTAGCACAGTACGCCGGTCGAACATGGAAGCGTCATGGGGTCAGCGAAGCCCTGCATGAACTGTATTGGGAAAGAGCACAGTGATGCAGCGGTTTGTCATTTTCCTACTGTTACTAGGCAGCGTGCTGGGACTAGGTGTCTATGAACTAAAGGGTCGTTGGACGACTGCACTCGCAGTTCCTGCAGGAGGGCTAAGGTTTACGGTACACGACGGTGATACATTGCGGGCAGTTGTGCGAAAGCTAAATGATAAGGGCGTTGTGCAGCACCCGATACTTCTTCGCCTCTACGGTCGCTGGTCTGGTCAAGACGCCACCCTTAAGCAAGGTGAGTATTTGTTGCCGCAGTATCTGGATATGGCGTCACTACTGAGCGTGCTCAGTTCGGGTAATGTGATTCAATATCAGCTGACGTTTCCGGAGGGCATAACCGTTCAGGAAGCTCTGCAGATGCTGTCCTTGGAGCCTTCAATACAGCATGTTCTGGATGGCTCCAGTGATGCTCGACTACTCGAGTTGATCGCTCCGCACCAAGTTTCGGAAGGTCTGTTTTTTCCGGATACTTATCAGTATGAACGCGGTTCGAGTGACTGGCAGATACTACAGCGTTCTTTCCATCGAATGCAGGAGGTGCTGGCACTGGAGTGGGCAGCGAAAGCGGAGGGCCTTCCTTACAAATCCGCGTATGAAGCACTAATTATGGCCTCTATTATTGAAAAGGAAACTGGCCAACCCGCTGAGCGCCAACAAATTGCGGGCGTGTTTGTGCGCCGTCTGCAAAAGCATATGCGCATGCAAACAGACCCTTCAGTGATCTATGGGCTCGGTGACACGTTTGACGGAAATTTACGTCGATCAGATCTGCGGGACGAAACTAATCCTTACAACACTTACAGGCGTCACGGCCTGCCACCTTCGCCAATAGCTTTACCTGGTAGAGAGGCGATTCACGCTGCCCTTCACCCGGATCAAGGTGATACTATTTACTTCGTAGCACGCGGTGATGGGTGGCATGAGTTTTCCTCTACTTTAAAGCAACATCAGAAGGCTGTGCGCAATTATCAGCTTAAACGTCGCGCCAATTATCGGTCCAGTCCGGAGAAATAGTAAACAGCATGCAATCCCGAGGTTTATTTTTGACAATTGAAGGTGGGGAGGGCGTTGGCAAGTCCACCAATATAAAACACATGGCGGAGGCCCTGAAAGGAAAAGGAGTCGATCTGGTCGTAACACGTGAGCCAGGCGGCACAAAACTCGCCGAGAGTATTAGGCAAATACTGGTGCAGGTGCAAGACGAAACGGTAGGAAACCTGACCGAACTACTTTTAATGTTTGCGGCGCGGGCACAGCACATAGAGCAAGTGATAGAGCCAGCTTTGGCGGCGGGAAAATGGGTGTTATGTGATAGGTTTACTGACGCAACTTATGCCTACCAATGTGGTGGTCGTGGTATGAGTAGAAAAAAAGTGAGCCAATTGGAGCAATTAGTACAGGGTGAGTTGCGCCCAGACTACACACTGTTGCTAGATGCGCCGATTGACACTGGCATGGAGAGGGCCCGGGAGCGCGGCGAACTGGATCGCTTTGAGAGAGAAAATCAGGATTTCTTTCAACGTGTCCGGTCTACATATCTCGATATGGCGCAGCAGAGCAGTGGTCGCTTTCATGTCATTGACGCGAGTCTTCCACTGCTCGAAGTTCAGAAATGTGTCGATGAAATATGCCAGGAGCTTCTGGAGTGCTGGGGTGTCAGGCAATGATGTTATTCAGGCAACTATAAATGGGACTCATCTCACAGGTTAGCACTTGTTTACCGTGGCAGTCTGAACCGTGGTCCAAGCTCGTCAAGCAAATGCAAGCAAAGCAGTTGCCTCATGCCATGCTTTTGACAGGGGTCGAACATACGGGGAAGGCCCGCTTTGCAATGGCACTAGCGAGGCTTCTACTGTGCCGCGAGCCGGAAGCCGGGTACAATTGCGGTCACTGCCACGCTTGTGAATTAAGTATGAGCGGAAGTCATGGCGACTTTCGATGGATGCAACCCGAAGGTACGAGTAGGGTTATTAAAATTGATCAAATACGCGAACTGGTTGACTTCGGAACAAAAACTGCGAGCTTTGGTCAGAGGAAGGCAATCATATTATCCCCGGCGGAGAGTATGAACAGGGCGGCCGCCAATGCCCTGTTGAAGCTGCTGGAAGAACCCTCAGAGGGGACATTCATCATTCTTGTTTGTCATCGCTTACAGGCCTTACCCGCAACGATTCGATCGCGTTGCCAGGCAGTTACGTTTCCAAGCCCCAAAGCGGAGCTAAGCTTGCCCTGGCTAGACAATTTAACCGGGGCGAGAGTTGAAAGTGAAGAAGCCTTGCTGCTGGCCGGTGGGCAGGTCATGCTCGCCGCCAGCATGTATGAAAATGCAGTTTTGGATTCTGCTAAAAAAATACAAACGGGGTTGCACGCACTGACACAGGGAGGTCACCACACGCTGCATGAGGTCGGTGCTCTCATGGCCGATCGACCCGTTGAGGAAGTGTTGCAGCAGCTGGTTAGTTTTTTACAGGGGTTGGTGAGGAATATGGAATACGGCACTCTCGCAAACTCACGAGGACGGGATGTTTTCGGCCTGCTGGATTATGTGATTCAACTGCAGCAAGCGGTTAGTAGCGGTGCCAATCCCAATAGACAATTGTTACTAGACTCCCTGAGTGCCCGCTTCGAATTGGTGCTAACATGAACGGTGTGGAAGAGGGCATTAAATATGAGTGAACCATCAGCAGGCGCGCGAAGCGGTATTCTGTCGCTGACAATAAAAGATAAGGCTGTTCTGTATTCAGCTTACATGCCTTATCTAGAGAACGGAGGGTTATTTGTGCCTACCAATAAACCCTACAAAGTAGGCGATGAGGTTTTCATGTTGCTGAATCTAATGGATGAGACAGAGAAAATTCCGATAGCAGGTAAGGTTGTCTGGGTGACCCCCAGAGGGGCGCAGGGGAACCGTACCGCGGGGATTGGTGTTCAATTTAGCGACCAGGATGCCAATGCCAACGCCAGAATTGAAAATCATCTCGCCGGGTCGCTTAATTCAGACCGGCCCACGCATACTATGTAATTTCTTTGTGGTTTATGTAAACTCTAGATTTGTTACGTAACAGGTTGATATTTATATAGAAAGGGCAAAAAAATGGGTCCCGAGAGGGACCCAATAAGACCATTAGGAGTGAAACATAAAGGAATTGCTTCCCAATTAGAGCACTACTTGTGCTCCTGTGGCTACCCGTTTGAACTAGGGGATAGGCAGACACAAATTAAGTATGGCTCACTTTTGGTAATATTCCACACCAATTGGTTTAGTTTTTAGCATATTTGGGTATATCGAAATTATTTTTAGTTATATTGGGTAATAAGCAGTGCGCTTACGGGAAAAGCCCCAGTTTTTGACGGGCGTCATTGAGGGCTTCTATGGTCGGCCCTGGTCGTTTAAGACTCGAATGGCTTACAGCGATTTTTTGCCAAGCCTGGGCATGAATACCTATATCTATTGCCCCAAAGCGGATTCGTATCTCAGAAAGCAGTGGCAGGAACCGTGGCCAGAGTCGAAGTTTGATGAGATGAGAGAGCTTGCAGCGGCTTACGCACACAAGAAATTAAATTTTGGCGTAGGTCTATCTCCATTCTCTCTATATGAAAACTACGATTTGAGGCATAGGGGCTTACTCGAAGCGAAGATCACCGAACTCAACAAACTCGAAGCGCCGCTCCTGGCAATACTTTTTGATGATATGCCCGGCGACCTGGAATGCCTCGCTGCGACGCAAACCGAGATAGTGGACGATATCCTGTTGTGGACGAATGCCGACCGGGTAATGGTGTGTCCCACCTACTATTCTTTTGATCCGGTTTTAGAAAAACATTTCGGAAAGATGCCTAAGCATTATTGGCAGCAGCTCGGTCGGGGTTTACCGGCTGAAGTAGACATCTTGTGGACTGGGAACAAAGTCTGTTCAGATTCAGTTTGTGCTGCGGATATCGAGGCGGTGGAGCTGCAGCTTGGCCGACAGGTGACTCTGTGGGATAACTATCCTGTGAACGATGGCGCCCAGCGTAGTAATTTTCTGTATGGAGAAAAGCTTAGCCGTCGTGATAGCTCTTTATCCACCAAGCTGGGCGGGCACCTCTGTAACCCTATGAATCAAGGGATTGTGTCTTTGCTTGCATTACAAGGTATGAACGAGATATACAACGGTGTTGCTCCAGACGATGGCTGGTTGCGGCGAATCTGGGGTGGTCAGGTTTTTGATCAACTGA
This sequence comes from Halieaceae bacterium, assembly GCA_016744355.1. Classification (GTDB taxonomy): domain Bacteria; phylum Pseudomonadota; class Gammaproteobacteria; order Pseudomonadales; family Halieaceae; genus JBALVT01. The sequence goes on along the minus strand of JADGEN010000047.1, from coordinate 18,046 downwards.
CAGGCGATATTAGTGAGTTTCAACGTTTGGGCCTGCAGGGGATGGATAAGACTCAACGTGAGCGTTTGTCGAGGGTATACACTTCGTTGTCAGGGTCTGCCGCAAGAGAGGTTGAGGACTGGTTGCGCGGTGCCTATGCATTCGATCCGGCCTGCCTCACAGACTAGTTTTTGGTCACAACAAACCGGACAAGCCACTTCATTCTTTCCTAACTCTACTGGGGAGATGTTGTGCGCGCCTAGGCCGCATGTCTGCTGATTTTCTAACGTAAAGCGACGCATGAATAGACCTGTTGTAACGCGGCTGGCTTTGTGGCAGAATCTGCGCCCTTGTAATGTCCCAAATGGCTCCGTTACTGAGCATTTACTTCATTATAATCAAACGGTTATCAGATTATAGTTTAGTACTCAGTGTTCATCAGGAAGAGTTATTTAAGGACGTTTCACTCTGCGGGAGTGGCGAAATTGGTATACGCGCTAGATTTAGGTTCTAGTGCCGCAAGGCGTGAGAGTTCGAGTCTCTCCTTCCGCACCAAACACCAGGTTGGGTCCATCGAGGGCTACAACCAGATTATCAGGGCGAAAAAACCGCCCAAATCCATAAGATTGTGAGGAAGAATCATGCAGGTTTCTATTGAAACGACTTCAGGGTTGGAGCGTCGTCTGACCGTTGGAGTTCCCGCCGCACGCATAGATAGTGAAGTCGATGTACGCCTTAAGAAGGCAGCAACAAACGTCAGGCTGGATGGCTTCCGTCCGGGAAAAGTTCCTATGAAAGTGATTCGCCAGCGATTTGGCGCCGGCGTTCGTCAGGAAGTTTTGGGTGAGGTTATGTCTCAGTCATTTCAGGAGGCAGTTGTTCAGGAAAAACTACGCCCCGCTGGCCAGCCAAGCATTGAGCCCAAAAACCTTGAGGCAGGAAAGGATCTCGAGTACATAGCAACATTTGAAGTTTTCCCCGATGTCGAAGTAGCTGATATGGCTGGTTTTGAGGTTGAAAGAGTCGCGGCTAAAGTAGAAGTCAGCGATATTGACACTATTATCGAAGTGTTTCGAAAGGAACAGGGTAGCTTGGAAGAAGTCGAGCGAGCGGCCGCAGATGGCGATACTGTCAACATAGATTACACCGGAACCAAGGACGGCGAAGAGTTCGCCGGCGGCTCTGCAGAGGCGTCCGATCTCGAACTGGGTTCTGGCAGCATGATAGAAGGTTTTGAATCTGGTGTTGTGGGAATGAGCGCAGGCGAAGAAAAAACACTGGCATTGACCTTTCCAGAGGAGTACCACAGCGAAGACCTCAAAGGTGCAGCTGTAGAGTTTAAAGTGAAGGTAAACTCTGTGAAGGAACAGGCTCTCGCGGAACTTGATGCAGAGTTATTCACAAAATACGGTGTGGAAGACGGGGGCGTAGATAAGTTTCGTGAAGAGATCGGCGAGAATATGGGCCGAGAACTCAAGAATGCTATCCAGGCAGACGTGAAGCAGCAAGTGATGGATGCTGTTCTGGCAGCTCACGAATCTCTTGAGATACCCCAGGCTCTGTTGAAGCAAGAGATTGGCGCTATGCGCCAGCAAATGATGCAGCAGTTTGGCGGAATGGGTGGGCAGGATTTGGATCTTGAATCCTTGCTTCCGGAAGACATGTTTAAGGACAAGGCTGAGCCTCGCGTCAAGTTAGGGCTGATACTGTCAGAAATGATTAACACGCAGGAGCTCAAAGCCGATCCTGAGAAAGTTCGCAGCACAATCGAAGAGATGGCTTCAACCTATCAGGATCCTGAGGAAGTGATAAATTACTATTACTCTAATCAGGAGCAGCTTTCTTCTGTAGAATCCAAAGTATTGGAAGATCAGGTGGTTGAAAAACTTCTGGAAGGCGCCACTATAAAAGAGAGTGAGTGTAGTTATCAGGAAGCGATCAGCCGTGCGCAGAGCCAGTCTGCCGCCTGATTCTGAAATCCAGGGCAGTGCGAATGCGCTGCCCGCTAGCTAATAAATAAATTCGGGACGCTAAAGATTATGGCACAGCAGTTCGGTGAGAATACTCAAAACACAATTCAAAATCTTGGCCTGGTACCGATGGTTGTCGAACAGACCTCTCGTGGAGAGCGTTCTTACGACATCTATTCCCGTTTGCTCAAAGAGCGTGTGATATTCATGGTAGGCCCCGTAGAAGATCACATGGCCAACTTGATTTGTGCACAGCTGTTATTTCTCGAATCCGAAAATCCGGACAAAGATATTCATCTCTATATCAACTCTCCAGGAGGGTCGGTGACAGCGGGCATGTCTATTTATGACACCATGCAGTTTATTAAGCCTGATGTCAGCACAATGTGCATGGGGCAGGCCGCTTCAATGGGAGCGTTTTTGCTCTGTGGTGGTGCCGAAGGGAAACGGTTCGCTTTGCCTAATGCCCGCACAATGATTCACCAGCCAAGCGGTGGAGCACAGGGGCAGGCCACTGATATTGAGATTCAGGCCAAGGAAATTCTTATCATTCGCGAGAGGCTCAATGGCCTGATGGCGAAGCATACAGGTCAGGATTTGGCCACTATCGAGCGCGACACAGAGCGCGATCGCTTTATGAACGCCGAAGAAAGTGTCAAATACGGACTGGTTGACCAGGTTGTCAGTAGTCGTAGTGAGTCAGAATAGACAGTATGCGAATATTTAGTTAGCTGTACTTTGCTGTTATCAGCGCTTGCAAAACCTGACAAAAAACATCATCTTAGGTCTTGGGTCGAAAAAACATACATATATAGGGTAACAGGCTGGTTTAATGAGCGACGAAACAATAACTCCAGATGATGATAAAAGTAAGCTACTGTACTGTTCTTTTTGCGGGAAGAGTCAGCACGAAGTTCGTAAACTCATCGCGGGCCCTTCGGTCTTTATTTGTGATGAATGTGTTGATTTATGCAATGACATAATCCGGGAAGAAGTGCAGGAGGGCGGTGAGAAATCTCAACAAGAAGAGCTTCCGGTTCCTCAAAAGATCAAGGATATACTCGACGAATACGTTATTGGCCAAAAAAGCGCCAAGAAGGTTTTATCGGTAGCCGTTTATAATCACTATAAGCGTTTGCGTTACGAAGGAAGCAAGGGTAGAGACAAAAGCCAAGACGTCGAGCTAGGCAAAAGTAATATACTGCTTGTTGGACCCACTGGCTGTGGTAAGACATTACTTGCAGAAACTCTGGCCCGAATGCTTGAAGTACCATTTACTATCGCAGACGCAACCACGTTAACTGAAGCTGGTTATGTCGGCGAAGATGTAGAAAACATAATCCAAAAGCTGCTACAAAAATGCGACTACGATGTAGAGAAGGCTCAGGTGGGTATAGTCTATATTGACGAAATCGATAAAATTTCACGTAAGTCCGACAACCCGTCCATAACTCGTGATGTCTCTGGTGAGGGCGTGCAGCAGGCCTTATTGAAGCTAATAGAAGGCACCGTGGCATCGGTTCCACCTCAGGGTGGTCGTAAGCATCCACAACAAGAATTTTTGCAAGTCGACACGTCAAATATATTGTTTATTTGTGGTGGTGCATTTGCCGGAATGGACAAAATTATTACGAATCGCTCTGAAAAGGGTGGCATTGGATTTGGCGCTGAGGTCAAGAGCAAGGAGACTCGCAAGGATCTCGGTAGTTTGCTGATGGATCTGCAGCCTGAAGACTTGGTGCAATACGGTCTCATTCCTGAGTTTGTCGGCCGCTTGCCCGTCGTGGCCACTTTAGAGGAGTTGGATGTGGAGGCTTTGGTCGAAATTTTGACAGAGCCCAAGAACGCACTGACCAAGCAGTACAGCAAGCTGTTCGAAATGGAAGGTGTGGAAGTGGACTTTCGCGAAGATGGCCTGCGTGCAATCGCCGAGAAAGCTATGGAGCGGAAAACAGGCGCTCGTGGCCTCAGGTCCATTCTCGAGGGAGTGCTCCTGGAGTCTATGTACAATATCCCGTCTCAAGATAACGTATCAAAGGTTGTTATCGACGAGTCTGTTATCAAGGGCGATTCTGAACCTCTCTTGGTTTACGAAAGTGCCGATACCACGCGCGTAGCGTCGACTGAAGATTAATTTGCCAGCAGCGATAGCTGCTGGCAATAGACCGACACGTGGCCGTCGCTTTCTCTTGACGGTATTCACAGAGTAAGTGGGGCTTAAGTATCCTTTTGGCGATATCTGGTTGAAATTCGCCAGAATACCCCCACATAGAAAGAAGTTGTTCGCTTTTTTCGTCTTTCCCGGAGAAAACTATGGGTTCTTCATCTATTACTGAGCTTCCACTTTTACCGCTGCGTGATGTTGTGGTCTATCCACATATGGTTATCCCCCTGTTTGTTGGCCGGGAAAAATCCATAGAAGCGCTCGAATACGCCATGGCGAGCGATAAGCAGGTGCTTCTTGTTGCTCAACGTAGCGCTGTCGATGACGCTCCCGGCGTCGATGATATCTATCAAGTCGGCACTGTCTCAACCATTCTGCAATTGCTAAAGCTTCCCGATGGAACAATTAAAGTACTGATAGAAGGTGGCTACCGAGCTGCTATCGGTAGTGTAAATGATGAGGGCAGCTTCACTGTTTCCGGTGTTAGGGAAATTGAGAGCGACGAGGTTCCAGAGGCAGAAGTCGAAGCAATGCTGCGCTCTACAATCAGCCAATTTGAAAAATACGTTAATTTGAGCAAAAAAGTTCCGTCTGAGGTGCTGACTTCATTAACGGGAATAGATGAGCCCGGCCGTCTTGCAGACACCATCGCGGCTCATATGAGTGTAGATCTCGAAGAGAAGCAGAAAATTCTCGAAATCGCCGGTACACGCCCACGCCTGGATTACCTGATGGGGTTGATGGAAGCAGAAATAGATCTGTTTCAGGTTGAGAAGCGCATCCGTGGTCGTGTTAAGAAGCAAATGGAAAAGAGTCAACGCGAGTACTATCTCAACGAGCAGATGAAAGCTATTCAGAAAGAATTGGGCGATATGGATGAAGCTCCCAACGAACTGGATGAGTTACAGGCAAAAATTGATGAAGCGAAAATGCCGGAGGAGGCCAAGGACAAGACACTCTCTGAGCTAAACAAGTTAAAAATGATGTCTCCAATGTCAGCTGAGGCCTCGGTAGTGCGCAGCTACATTGACTGGATGGTTAGTGTTCCATGGAGCAAACGCAGCAAGGTGAAACACGACTTGAAGCGCGCCAGTGCAATTCTCGATGAGGATCATTATGGATTGGAAGAAGTCAAAGATCGGATTTTAGAGTATCTCGCCGTACAAAAGCGGGTACGTAAAGTAAAGGGCGCCGTGCTGTGCCTGGTTGGTCCTCCTGGAGTCGGCAAGACCTCTCTGGGTGAGTCTATCGCCCGTGCAACCAACCGAAAATTTGTGCGTATGGCTTTGGGTGGTGTTCGTGATGAAGCAGAAATACGCGGGCACAGGCGTACTTACATAGGTTCATTGCCGGGTAAAATCTTGCAGAAAATGTCCAAATCTGGCGTTAAAAACCCATTATTCTTGCTCGATGAAATCGACAAGATGGGTATGGATCACCGGGGAGATCCTGCATCGGCAATGCTGGAAGTGCTGGATCCAGAGCAAAACAGCGCATTTAACGATCACTACCTTGAGGTTGATTTTGACCTGTCCGACGTAATGTTCATCTGTACCTCCAACACTATGAATATTCCCGGTCCGTTATTAGACCGTCTGGAGGTGATTCGAATCCCGGGTTATACCGAAGATGAAAAGCTCAACATTGCACTACGTTATCTCATTCCAAAGCAAATAAAAGTTAACGGCCTAAAGGACTCTGAAATCAGCATTACAGATGAAGCCTTGCTCAACATAATTCGCTATTACACCCGTGAAGCAGGGGTACGTTCGCTAGAACGAGAAATAGCAAAGATATGTCGAAAGCTAGTTAAAGGATTTGCGCTTGGAGAGAAAGAGGGGATGGCTATTGTCGATGAGAAAATGGTGGCTGAATTACTTGGTGTGCAAAAATACAGCTACGGTATTGCAGAGGAAGAAAACAAGATAGGCCAGGTTACCGGGTTAGCATGGACTTCCGTCGGTGGCGAGCTACTCACCATTGAGGCGGTTGTCGTGTCAGGAACTGGTCGTCATGTTAAGACCGGGTCTTTGGGCGATGTTATGCAAGAATCGATTCAGGCTGCAAATACTGTGGTGAGAAGCCGCTCTCAGATGTTGGGTATTCCGGCCGGTCATCATGAAACCCATGACGTGCATATTCATGTCCCAGAAGGTGCAACACCAAAAGATGGCCCTAGTGCTGGTGTAGCAATGTGTACGGCGATGGTATCCGTCTGGACTGGAATTCCCGTACGTGCCGATGTTGCAATGACCGGGGAAATAACACTTCGCGGAGAAGTTTTACCCATTGGCGGGCTCAAGGAGAAGCTACTTGCCGCTCGCAGAGGTGGAATCAAAACGGTAATTATTCCAAATGAAAATGAGAGAGATCTAAAAGAGATACCCGAGAATATTAAGGCCGAACTCGATATTAAGCCGGTGAAGTGGATAGATGAGGTATTGGCAATTGCGCTTGAGAGCATGCCAGTACCGTTGTCCGATGAGGAGTATTTGGCGGGTACAGTTGAGGGCTCGAAAAAAGTCAGTGAGAGCGAAAAAAACCGCATAAATACTCATTAAAACCCGCGTGGTTGTTGACCGGAATCCAATCTCTGGTATACAGTCCATATTCTAAATGCCGGTGTGTTTAGGGTAAAAAAACTAATTTTTAGTACTATAATTAAGGGGATAAGTGTGAACAAATCTGAACTAATTGATGCAATCGCTGCTGCAGCAGACCTTCCTAAAGCTTCTGCGGGTCGTGCTCTTGACGCCGTGGTAGACAGCATCACAGATTCATTAAAAAAAGGTGATCCTGTCGCGCTGGTTGGTTTCGGCACATTTGCAGTGAAGCATCGTGCTGCGCGCTCTGGTCGCAACCCTCAAACAGGTGCCACCATCCAAATTAAAGCCGCTAATGTTCCTGGCTTTAAAGCAGGCAAGGCATTGAAGGATGCTGTAAACTCCTGATAAATATCATGTTACGGCCTGATTGAATTGCTGGTTCTCACTGAGAGCAGGTAATAGCGCCGTTGGGGTGTAACATTTAGATTGAAAAAAGGCGCACTGTATAAGGTGCGTTTTTTTTATGTTTCAGATAGTAAATTGACTGCTGGATTACACCAGCGACCTTAGCGGAAATCTACAATGCTCCAAGACATAAGACAAAACATCCAGGGTACTGCAGCCAGAATCGTGATTGGCTTAATCGTAATATCTTTCGCCTTTTTCGGTATTGAATCTATTTTACTTAGTGGCGGCGGGTCAGGCATGGCCGAAGTAAACGGAGAGCAAATTCAAGCTGGCGAAGTTCAGCAGATGGTTAATACAGAGAAGCGCCGGTTGATCTCGATGATGGGCGATAATATTGACTATTCTTTACTGGATGATCAGCGCATGGGCGCTCAAGCACTGCAAACCATTATCAATCGCAAACTGCAGATGCAGGCGGCAGCCGACCTGGGTATCACAGCGTCCGAGCGCGATGTTGGTATTCTGATAGGCGGTATGGAGCAATTTCAACTAGACGGCGAGTTTTCACCCGACTTGTATCGTAGCTTGCTGTCTAATGCAGGTTTTTCTCCTGCTTCATTTAAGCAAGGTCTAAAGGAGGATATGGTTCTGAATCAGCTCCGTAGTGGTCTTGTTGCCAGTGACTTTGCTACGGCGAAAGAACTTACCCTGAATGCCAGGGTAAGCGGCGAATTGCGTGATATCCGATATTTGACTATCCCACTGGAGTCCCTCACAGCAGAGGTAGCTGTTAGCGAAGAAGAAGTAGACCAGTACTACGCAGAACGCAGCGCTGATTTCCTGAGTGAGGAAACCGTTGATCTCGATTATATAGAACTGAATGTTGATGATTTTCGAGAGCCGGTGGAAGAAAGCGCCTTACAGGAACAGTATGAGCTTGAGAAGGATGGATACGGCTATGCCACTGAAAACCGTGTCTCTCATATCCTACTCATCCCGCAGACGGATGAAAGTGAGGAAGACGTTCAGGCAAGGGCCTCAGCCGCACTGGCAGAGTTGGCTGCAGGTAATGATTTCGCTGAGCTCGCCAGGAAATCTTCTGACGACATTGGCTCTGCCAGCGTTGGGGGGGACCTCGGTTTTTCATCAGGCGATGCGTTTCCAGAAGAGATGGAGACTGCTATAGCGGGCTTGGAAGTTGGTGATGTCTCACAGCTTATAAATACAGAGGCCGGCGTGCATATCGTCAAGCTTACAGAAAGACGTGATGGGGAAATCCCTTCTCTTGATGAGATGCGCCTGGAATTAACAAACCGTATGCAACTCGACGCAGCAAAGGTAGAGTTGCTTCTCGCGACAGAGAACCTGCGTGACTTGGTCTTCAATGCAGAAAATCTCGATGAGCCGGGTAAAAAGCTCGGTGTAGTAGTGCAGAAGGCGGCCGGTGTAAGCCGGGCACAACAAGAAGGCCTGTTTGCCAACGCTTCGCTAGCCACTGCTGCTTTCTCTGAGGATGTGCTCGATGGTGGACACAATAGTGATGTGATTGAGTTGAATAGTGATCACTTCGTAGTGCTACGGGTTCATAAGCATAGTCCTGCAGAGGTTATGCCCATTGACCAGGTTCGCGAAGAAATCGTAGCAAGGATTACACAAAGTGCCGCTTTGGCTGCTGTTACGGCGGAAGCTGATTCAGCGTTACAAACACTCCACTCAGGTACAGGTGTTGAGACTTTTGCCTTGAAAAGGGGTTATGAGTGGCAGGTCGAACTCGCAGCAGGTAGGGGGAATTCAGCTGTTCCTGCATCAATCCTGCAACGGGTGTTTCAGCTTCCGGTTCCGGATAAAGGGAAGTCTGAATTCGAATTTGTACTCGCGCCTAACGGTGACGCCCTGGTTTTTGAGTTGACCAGGGTTACCGCGGGAGATTACTCCCTGATGAGTGCGCGTCAAAAGCAGGAGCTGCTTCAGCAGGTAAGCGGAGAATTTGGCGGTCTTTTGAACGTCGAGCATCAGAAGGCTCTTCGGGATACGGCTGAAATCACAGTAATGTGAGTCTATCATTCCGTATTTTTCTAATTCCCTGTTTGCTGTATCGTTATTTTAAGAGGTAGTAATGGTTTCCAAAGTACTTATGCTCAATCAAATCTCTGTTAAAGGTTTGGATCGTTTGCCTAGAGATTCTTATGAAATTGCCAGCGAATTTACACACCCCGATGCCTTATTACTGCGCAGTCACAAACTGAAGCCGGAGGATATTCCGTCGAGTGTATTGGGTATTGCGAGGGCAGGGGCAGGGGTTAACAATATTCCTGTGGAAGCGTGCACAAAGCGTGGAATCCCAGTTTTCAATTCTCCTGGCGCGAATGCCAATGCCGTCAAAGAGTTGGTAGCTACAGGCTTGTTGCTGGGGTCACGCGGTGTTGTTGAAGGCATTGCCTATGTGCAGACTCTGGCGAATATGCAGGATGAAGCAGAACTGAACAAGCTTCTGGAAGCACAAAAGAAACAGTTCAAGGGAAGTGAATTAGTCGGCAAGACATTGGGTGTTGTAGGGCTGGGGGCTATTGGCTCTATGGTGGCAGAAATGGCGCTGACTTTTGGCATGAATGTTGTTGGTTATGATCCGGCTCTGTCGGTGGAAGCTGCATGGCGCTTATCCAGTAAAGTAAACAAAGCCAGTTCGCTATCTTCGTTATTCTCTCGATGTGATTTTATTTCCCTGCATCTGCCAGTTCTTGATAGTACCCGGGGACTCGTCAATACTGAATTGTTAAGTATTGTGCAACCCGGTACGTGCCTGCTGAACTTCGCGAGACAGGAAATTGTCGATGGGGCATCGATCCTTGACGCACTGGAAAACGGCAATCTACGCAGGTATATAGCGGATTTCCCATCTCCCGAATTAATAAAACGGGATGATGTGATTCTGATGCCCCACATCGGAGCCAGCACGGAAGAGGCGGAAGATAATTGCGCGATAATGGCCGCTGACCAATTAAAAGACTTCCTCGAGAACGGCAATATAAAGAATTCAGTAAATTTTCCTGCGGTAAAACTCGAGCCTGTAGATGGTTATAGGCTGGCAATTACCAATGACAATGTGCCTAAAATATTAGGTAGTGTGCTTAATATTCTGGCAGAAGAAGATATTAACGTAATCGATATGCTGAATAAGAGCCGGGATGATATCGCTTATAACTTAATCGACGTCAGTAGTGAGCCATCAGACAGTGTGGTGGCAAAAATATGCGCCCTTGAAGGCATTCTGAATGTCCGGCTCATTGCCTAATGCTAATCCTGTTCTGAGTTCATTTCCTCTATATAGAAGTCACGTTCGTCTGCACTCAACCCAGTTGCTCCATCCCAAGGTTGTAAGTGCATCTCGGCATAGTTATAGAAATCCAGAAATGGATACTTAATTATGTCGAAATAAGGTGAGTAATCGAAATCGCTGGGTGTGCATAGTTTCGGATTTCGCATATACAATTTGACCTTGTCCCCCTCGCCGCGCTTTACCAACGGTAAAATCGGAAACTGAACGCTACCGAATGCTTCGGCAATCATGGTCGAGCAAACTGTTTGGGTGTTTTTTCCGGGGCTCGCGCTAAACAGACTTGAGCGCCAACGTCGCGGCATAATAAACCATGGGAAAAAAAATCGGGCCAGGTCGAAGATTTGGCGCACATCGTAACTGCTTCCCAGCCGCCCGATACTATAGCGAATAATATCTTGGCTATCCTGATAACCCAGTCCCCTCGGCCTACAAATGCGAAGATGCTCTTTTTCGTAAGCGGTGAGCGCTCTTACAATTGTTCCCTCTCCCAACTCACTTTCAATAATCAACTGTGTATCGGGCGTCCCTGCATAGTGCTGGCGCAGGGCCTCCCGCAATAGTGGATCCTCAATATCGTGCAGCCTGCCTATGTAGAGCGCGGCATGAGACCAGGTACTTTGAGTTATGAGCTTTATGACTTCGCTCACTCTGGAGCGACCTTCCAACAAGACAATGTCGCACAGTCTTACTTCATGGCGTACTTTCTCGAAGTTACTCAGTGGAGTTTGGTGAAGAGGTCGCTCGTGTTTCAACCAACTTATTATCGCGTTGCTCAAAAAGCTTATCATGGGAGGGACTTGGTTAAACAGGCGGGCATAAATTTCACAGGCTTAGCGTATGGTATTATTTTATATCGCAGGTGGGCGCAAGATACCAGTGCACCCGAGAATACTAGGTCGAAGATTATGAAACTGGATTTGACAGATATCGAAAAACGGGCTTCCGAGGGTCGGAATTATGACTCTCCACCACTTGAACAGTGGCACCCGGAGCTGTCTGGCGACATTGATATAACAATCCGCGCTGATGGTACTTGGTGTCATGAAGGTGAGCTAATAGCGAGAGACAGCATTGTGCGACTTTTCGCCAGTATTCTCAGGCGGGAAGACGATGGTGAGTTTTACCTTGTGACGCCGGGGGAAAAATGGAGAATCCAGGTAGAGTTGCACCCGCTTGTTGTCACTGATATCAACCAAGTAGAAACTACCGAAGGCGGGCTCCTACGCGCCACCCTAAATACGGGCAAGATAGTAGATATAGGTGAGAAACACCCTTTGTTTCTAGAGCCCAGAAAGGACGGTGTTGCGGCAGTTAAACTGCCGCATGGCCTCTCTGCGCTGTTTTCAAGGAACGCGTGGTACAGGCTTGTCGATATGGCAGAGTCCCAGCAAGCACCCCCCGCAGTGATCAGTGCGGGGCAAACTTACATATTGGGGTAGTTGGGGCCACCAAAGCCTTCAGGGGTCACCCATACAATGTTCTGTGCCGGATCTTTGATGTCACAGGTTTTACAGTGGACACAGTTCTGGCTGTTAATTTGAAAACGTTTGCCACTTTCATCTTCCACAATTTCATAGACTCCGGCAGGGCAATAGCGCTGTGCTGGCTCATCATACATAGGCAAATTTTTCGCCATTGGCACTTCAGGGTCGATGAGTGTCAGGTGACACGGCTGGTCTTCTTCATGGTTTGTGTTGGATAGAAACACAGAGGACAAGCGGTCGAAGCTCAATGTGTTATCGGGTTTGGGGTACTCAATTTTTTTACACTCCGATGCGAGTTTCATTGTTGCGTAATCAGGCGTTGTATCATGAAGCGTGAAAGGGAGTTTGCCGCCAAAAATATTCTGGTCTATCCATACCATGCCCGCGCCCATCAAAGTGCCAAGCTTGTGCATAAAGCCGGAGAAATTCCGGGTTGAGTAGAGTTCTTTGTAGAGCCAGGAATTCTCAACTTTCTGTGCGAAGTCGGTTAGGTCAGCAGGTGCATTTTCACCTTTAGCCAAGGCCTCAACTACTGACTGGGCAGCGAGAATGCCGCTCTTCATTGCGGTGTGGTTACCCTTTATTTTTACGCTGTTAAGGGTGCCTGCATCGCAGCCGATGATAAGTCCGCCGGGGAAATTCATCTTGGGTAGCGAGTTCAGGCCACCTTTGGCAAGGGCTCGTGCGCCATAGCTGATACGCGTGCCGCCCTTGAGGAATTTAACGGTCTCAGGGTGATGCTTCCAGCGTTGAAACTCCTCAAAGGGACTCAAGTGAGGGTTGCTGTAATTCAGGTCGGCAATGAGGCCGGTAAACACCTGGTTATTTTCTGCGTGGTACAGGAAGGCACCGCCACTGGCGCCGCTTTCACTTAAAGGCCAGCCCAGGCCGTGTACTACCAACCCCTCCTGGTGCTGCTCGGCCGGGATCTCCCAGATTTCCTTTATACCGATGCCATAGTGCTGTGGGTCTTTGCCTTCATCCAGAGAGAAGTGGCTAATAAGCTGCTTACCCAGATGTCCCCTGCAGCCCTCGGCAAACAGTGTGTACTTTGCGTGAAGCTCCATCCCCGGCATATAGCTGTCTTTATGTTCGCCTGTAGCGCTGACTCCCATATCTCCGGTGGCAATGCCTTTAACCCTGCCATCTTCATGGAAAAGTACTTCTGCGGCAGCAAATCCTGCGTAAACCTCTACGCCCAGATTCTCGGCTTGTTCTCCCAGCCAACGACAGACGTTGCCCATCGAGACAAGATAGTTACCTTCGTTGTGGGTTGGCTTGGGGATAAAAAAGTTGGGTAGCTTTATCGCACTGGAAGCGCTGGTGTAGAAGAAAAACTTATCTTCAGTGACTTTGGTGGAAACGGGAGCACCCATATCTTTCCAGTTGGGAAAAAGTTCATCGAGTGCATGGGGCTCGAGAACAGCACCTGAGAGGGTGTGCGCACCAACTTCAGAACCTTTTTCGACTACGCAAACCGTCACTTCCTGCTCATTTTTCTGAGCTAACTGCATAATGTGACATGCGGCAGATAGGCCCGCGGGGCCGGCACCGACAATTACAACATCAAATTCCATGGATTCACGTTCCACAAGCTTGTCCTCTTTTACCTGAATTGTAGGCGCCATTATAGCAATAGCGCCTGAAATAAGGGGCGCAAGTATATAATTCTCAAAGGATAATTGCCATAAACCCTATGAATGCCGCACATTATTGATTTGTCGCATGAGGTGGGCATGTTGTTCGGATGGCTATTGACCTGTGGCGGGTTTATGGGCAACATACCGCTCCGAATTACACGGATGTGGTGTGCTTTTTGCCTCGCCGCAGCCGCTTTTACCCACCTGAAATTACAACTTTGGAGAAGCCATGAAGGTTCTTGTTACCGTAAAGCGTGTGGTTGACTATAACGTCAAAGTCCGCGCCAAAGCTGATGGCAGCGACGTCGATCTAAATAACGTCAAAATGGCCATTAACCCGTTCTGTGAAATTGCAGTTGAAGAAGCTGTTCGGCTGAAAGAAGCGGGCACAGCCACTGAGGTCGTCGTGGTTTCTGTCGGCGCCAAGCAGTGCCAGGAGCAAATTCGCACCGCATTGGCTCTGGGAGCTGACCGCGGAATCCACGTTGAAACAGAGGGTGCTGTAGAGCCTCTGGTCGTGGCCAAGCTTCTCAAAGGTGTTGTTGAGAAGGAAGAGCCCAGGCTGGTCATTCTGGGCAAGCAGTCAATCGACGGCGATAACAACCAGACGGGCCAAATGCTTGGTGCCCTGACTAATATGCCGCAGGGTACGTTTGCTTCTGAAGTTGCCATTGATGGCGACAAAGTGAATGTCACTCGTGAAGTAGATGCGGGTATGCAGACAATTAGCTTGAACCTGCCCGCCATTGTCACGTCTGATTTGAGGTTGAACGAACCTCGTTACGCATCTTTGCCCAATATTATGAAGGCCAAGAAAAAGCCGCTGGATGTGTTTTCTCCCGCAGATTTGGGCGTGGAAGTCACGTCCCATATTACTCAACTGAGTGTTGCACCTCCAGCTGAGAGGCAGGCCGGTATTATTGTTGAGAGTGTTGAACAGTTGGTTGATAAACTGAAAAACGAGGCGAAAGTAATCTCATGAGTACTCTAGTAATTGCAGAACATGATAATAGCAGCCTTAAGCCTGCTACATTGAGCACCGTTGCCGCTGCACAGGCACTTGGCGCAGACGTCGATATCCTTGTTGCCGGCGCAAACTGTAGCGCTGTGGCTGAACAAGCGTCAACCGTTGCTGGTGTAACAAAAGTGCTACTGGCAGACAACGCCGCCTATGAGCATCAACTGGCAGAGAATGTGAGTTTGCTAATCGCAGAACTGGCCGCAGCTTACGACAACATACTGGCACCTGATACAAGCAACGGCAAAAACACCATGCCACGCGTGGCCGCTTTGTTGGATGTTGGTCAGATCTCCGACATTATCTCGGTTGAGTCTGCCGATACATTCAAGCGTCCTGTATACGCTGGTAATGTTATAGCCACGGTTCAAAGCTCTGATGCGAAAAAAGTCATAACCGTGCGTAGCACTGGTTTTGATGGAGTTGCTGCCGAAGGCGGCTCTGCTTCAGTTGAAACTGTTGACGCCGTACACGACGCGGGAATTTCGTCATTTGTCAGCGAAGAAGTTGCTGTATCAGATCGCCCTGAACTCACAGCAGCGTCTGTGGTTATTTCCGGTGGTAGAGGCATGCAAAACGGCGAGAACTTCAAGTTGCTCGAAGGCATTGCTGACAAGCTTGGTGCGGCTATCGGTGCATCGCGTGCTGCAGTTGATGCAGGCTTCGTACCCAACGATATGCAGGTTGGACAGACAGGTAAAATTGTTGCCCCGGACCTCTATATTGCCGTAGGCATTTCAGGTGCTATACAGCATCTGGCTGGCATGAAGGACTCGAAAGTCATTGTGGCTATTAACAAAGATGAAGATGCCCCCATTTTCCAGGTTGCGGATTACGGTTTGGTTGCAGATTTATTTGACGCTCTGCCAGAATTGGAAGCAGCTTTGTAGTATCCCGAGTGATATCCAAAGGGCTGGGTGTGTATTCCCAGCCCTTTTTTTATACCCGGGTTTACTACTCCCGGAACCTAGTCTCTGCGTAATTCATCTGAAACTGCAATAGGAGTAGGATAGTTGAGTACGACGATATAAGAAGAAACAAGAAAAGTAATAATTGTTGTCGTTTGAATGAGTAAAGACGCCTGCGTTGAAATCAAAGCACTGCCAACTGCTACATAGGCAATTAACAGCGAAAACTCGCTGGCTTGGCCTAGACGAAAACCCAGGTCCCACGCCAGAGTTTTCTTTTCACTGACTCCTTTTAGCAGAAACTGATAGACAACAGGCTTTAGGAATAACACCAGAGCAGCTAGAAGTGCAGCAGGTATTAATACTTGATCAAGTTGGGAAAGATCGAGTTTGGCGCCGACTGCGAAGAAAAACAGAATGAGGAAAAAATCTCTTAAGGGTTTTAAGTTGACTGCGATGTACTGTGAAATTGGACTTGTGGCGATGCTTACGCCGGCAATAAATGCGCCAATTTCTGCTGATAACCCCATCACCTGAGCAGCCTCCGCCAACCCAAGGCACCAGCCTATCGCCAGCAGAAATATATATTCGTGAATGCGATCAAAGCGGGTAATAAGCGGCAGAAGAACGTATCTAACAAGTAACCAGGCAGCAATTGCGAGTAGCGGCAGGCTCAACAGGGAGAGCGCTATCTCTTTACCAACCGATTCAGTGCCATTGCCAGAAATACTTAGCAGAACCATTAGCACCACAATGGCCAACACATCCTGTAGTAGCAGTAGGCCAATCATCAGTTCACCAATATGTCGATGGTGGAGCACTGTGGTTGGTAACAGCTTTATGCCAATAATCGTGGATGAGAACATCATTGCTGCGCCTACTATGATGGCGTCAATGGTTGAGTACCCAAACAGCCAGGTAACGCCAAATCCCAGGCCCAGAAACACAGCAGAGCTGACAATAGCTACAACAGTGGAGTTGCGCAATGTTGCCCATAGTGCCTGTGGCTGCATATCGAGGCCTAGCAGGAACAGCAAAAAAATAATGCCGACGTGTCCTATGTCGGATAGAAGGTCCAGGTCAGTGACCATAGACAGCCCGTATGGACCGATGCAGGCGCCTAGTGCTATATAGGCGATAATGAGTGGTTGGCGGGTAAAAAGAGCTACGGAGGCGAAAACCGCGGCCCCGGTAAAAATCAGGAAAAACGAAAAGGTGACGCTACTGACATCCATACGCAGAGTGTAAACAAGCCCGAATGAGATAGAAACTGTTTGTTGGCAGTGAACTAAATGCCAAGCGCTAAATACTCACGCGCAGAATCTAACTTCTGCGTTTAAATAGCGGGGTAGGGTTGTCGATTGCGCCCTGATAATGCTCATCAAAAGGGTTGAGTTGTAGCAATGCGTGTTCGAGGTTAGTGTCTTCAGTGAATTCAAAGCTATCAAACCCACAGCGCTGCAAGTAGTGTAATTGATCGGTGATGAAGCTCCCGGTGGCGCGAAGTTCACCTTGGTAGCCGCGTTCACGTAACTCCCTTGCATGAGAGAAACCTCTGCCGTCCATGAAGTTAGTGACGTTAATTGCTATTAGTTCTATCACGTCCAGGTGTTCAAATAGTGGGGCAGGGGGCTGGTCCTGCTCTAGCTGTACCGCAGTTCCTGACCTGTGAGGTAGTGCTTGCCAGTCAGTGAGCGACTTGATGTGGTCGTGGGGCCAGCGATCTTTCTCGATGACGCCTTTGTGTATGATGTTATGCATAGACACGCTCCTTGAAAGGGGCAATTCCAAGCCGTTTATAGGCATCGAGGAAGCTCTCCTCCGGATGCCGCAATTCCACATAGGTGGAGAGCAGCGTTTCAATGACGTCGGGCATGTCTTCCTGCTTAAAGGAGGGGCCTAGAATTTTGCCGATAGAGGCTTCTTTTGCCTGACTTCCACCAAGACAAACCTGATAAAACTCCTGTCCTTTTTTGTCCACACCCAACACGCCAATGTGACCTATATGGTGATGTCCGCAGGCATTCATGCAACCGCTAATATTGAGTTCCAGTGGGCCGAGGTCGTAAATGTAGTCCATATTGTCAAAGCGTGACTGTATGGCTTCCGCTACCGGAATCGACTTGGCATTTGCCAGTGCGCAGTAATCGCCGCCGGGGCAACAGATCATGTCAGTGAGGTAACCGATGTTGGCTGTGGCAAGCCCTGCAGATTGCAGCATTTGCCACAGGCTATAGAGCTGTTCCTGCTGAACATCAGCAAGTACCATATTTTGCTCATGTGTTGTGCGCAATTCGCCATACGAGAATTGATCGGCGAGATTGGCCAGAAGCTCCAGTTGTTTGTCGGTTACGTCACCCGGTACACAGCCTCCTGCCTTTAGAGAAATATTGACGATCTGGTGCCCGGCAACCCGGTGCGCCAAGGTGTTGCGCTTTACCCAATTACCGAACACAGGGTCTCTTTCACACTGAGCTTTAAGATCCACGCTAGCGGCTTGTGCGTCGATTGCGGGATACTCAGGTGAAGTAAAGAACGCTTTAACACGGGAGAATTCTTGGTCAGTAAGCGTAGTGGGACCGTCTTTTATAG
>JADGEN010000046.1 GCA_016744355.1 Halieaceae bacterium | reverse complement strand
ACCTTACCGTAGAAGACCTGATTACCGAAGAGGACCGCGTGGTAACGATTTCCCACGGCGGTTATGCCAAAACGCAGGCCTTGTCTGATTATCAGGCACAGAGACGTGGCGGCACCGGTAAGTCTGCCACTGCAGTGAAAGATGAAGATTTTGTTGAGCACTTACTCATAGCCAGCACACACGCGACTATTTTGTGTTTCTCCAATTTGGGCAAAGTGTACTGGTTGAGAGTGTTCCAGATTCCACTGGCAGGAAGAGGCGCAAGAGGGCGTCCTATGGTGAATCTGCTTCCATTGGATGAGGGTGAGCGGGTTACCTCTATCCTGCCAGTCGAGGAATACACCGCGGGTCACTATATCTTTATGGCCACTGCCAATGGCACGGTGAAGAAAACTGAACTGACCAACTTTGCGCGTCAACGCAGTGTTGGCCTGCGTGCTCTGGAGTTGGAAGAGGGCGACGTACTAGTGAGCACCGCGGTCACGACTGGCGACTGCGACGTTATGTTGTTCAGCAGCGAAGGCAAGACTACGCGTTTCAATGAGACGGCGGTGCGCGCCATGGGTCGTACGGCCAAAGGTGTACGTGGTATCCGCTTGGGCGAAGGCCACAACATGATTTCAATGATTATTCCCGCGGAAGGTGGTCGTGTCCTGACCGCTAGTGAAAATGGCTATGGCAAAAGGACGGAAGTCACCGAATTCCCCACCAAGGGACGTGGAGGCAAGGGCCTGATTGCCATGGTAACCAGCGAGCGCAATGGAAGCCTGGTGGGAGCTGTGCAGGTATTTGAGGGGGATGAGCTTATGCTTATCTCCAACCAGGGCACTTTGGTACGCACCCGGGCCGATGAGGTATCTATCCTGGGTCGCAATACGCAGGGTGTCAGGGTTATCCGTACCAAAGAGGGCGAGACACTGGTCGGTGTTGAGCGCATAGATGAGCCCGATCCCGAAGTCATTTTTGAAGATGATGCAGCAGAGGTTCCTGTAGCCCAGGCTCCCGATGGCGCGACAGACCCACAAACAGGGGATGAAGAATGACCCGTCGATACAATTTTTGCGCAGGTCCAGCAGCACTCCCTGAGTCTGTATTGGCAACCGCTGCCAGCGAAATGCTCGACTGGCATGGCAAGGGTCTGTCTCTGATGGAGATGAGCCACCGCAGTCCAGAGGTCACAGGTGTCGCGCATCACGCGGAGCAGACGCTGCGCGAACTGTTGTCCATTTCTGACGATTATGCCGTGTTGTTTTTGCAAGGTGGCGCCAGTACTCAGTTTTCTGCAGTGCCTCTAAATCTGCTGGATGGTAAAGCCTCGGCCGATTACGTTAATACCGGGCAGTGGTCTAAAAAGGCTATTGCTGAGGCCAAACGCTACTGCGATGTAAATGTAGTGGCATCGTCTGAGGATACCAATTTCTCGACTATTCCCCCGTTCGAGTCCTGGCAGTTAGGCAAAGATCCCGCCTATTTGCACTACACGCCCAATGAGACCATCGGTGGTGTGGAGTATTTCTGGACGCCTGAGGTGAATGTGCCAGTTGTGGCGGATATGTCGTCTACTATATTATCCCGGCCTATCAATGTTGACGATTTCGGTGTTATTTATGCCGGTGCGCAGAAAAATATTGGCCCGGCGGGTCTTGTTGTGGCGATTGTCAGGCGTGATTTGTTAGGCAAAACAGATGAGCATTGCCCGGCCATGCTCAACTGGGAGGTCGCCGCAAAAAATGATTCTATGTACAACACGCCGCCCACCTATTCACTGTATCTGGCGGGTCTGGTGTTTGATTGGTTGAAAGAGCGTGGCGGGCTGTCGGCCATGGAGACTATTAATCGAGAAAAAGCGGCGAAGCTGTATGCAGCGATTGATACCAGTGATTTTTACGCCAACCCGGTAGAAATTCAAAGTCGTTCACTCATGAATATACCGTTCACTCTGGCCGATGCAGAGTTGGACAAGCCGTTTCTGCAAGAGGCCGAGAGTGCAGGGCTACTCAACCTTAAAGGCCATCGGTCTGTGGGTGGTATGCGCGCCAGTGTCTACAACGCAGTGGGTATGGACGCCGTTGATGCCCTGATTAATTTTATGCAGGACTTTGAGAAGCGCAGAGCGTAAACAAAGCATGGCAGACACGCGAAATCTCGATCAGGTCAGGGTTGATATAGATGCCATTGATCAGGAAATTCAAGCGCTGATAAGCGCTAGGGCAAAGTGCGCCCAGCGAGTTGCAGAGATCAAGATGGAAGAGCTGTCCGCCGCCAAAGAGCGGGGCGAAGCGGTAGGCGAAGTTGTGTATTACCGACCAGAACGTGAGGCTCAGGTGCTCATGCGGATTATGGAGCGCAATGAGGGCCCTCTTGAAAGTGAGACAGTTGCCCATATTTTCCGGGAGATCATGTCGGGCTGTCTCGCACTTGAAAAACCTCTTCAGATTGCTTATTTGGGTCCAGTGGGTACCTTTACCCAGGCTGCAGCCATCAAGCACTTTGGTCACGCTGCTCTGTGTGTCCCCCAAGCCACCATAGATAGTGTTTTTTCCCAGGTTGAATCGGGTGAGTGTAATTATGGCGTTGTACCAGTAGAGAATTCCACCGAGGGCATGGTTAGCCACACCCTGGATACTTTCATGGACTCGCCCCTAAAAATCTCTGGCGAGCTCGAGTTGCGCATCGGTCATCACTTGTTGGTGTCCGACCAGACTACTGCCGAATCTATTACCCGCATTTGTGCGCATCAACAGGGGCTGGCTCAGTGCCGCAATTGGCTGGATAAGCACTGGCCCGATGTTGAGCGAGTGGCGCTGAGCAGCAATGGGGAGGCGGCAAAAATGGCTGCCACTACGCCAGGTGTTGCGGCTGTAGCCGGAGATATGGCCGCTGAGCTTTATAATCTGGAGAAGCTTGCCGAACATATTGAAGATTATTCTGACAATACAACTCGGTTCCTCATAATTGGACGCGATGAAGTACCTCCCAGTGGTCGGGATAAAAGTTCTGTTATTGTTTCTAGCAGAAACAAACCCGGTGCTTTGTTTACATTGCTCGACCCATTTCGCAGGGCGGGTATAAGCCTTACCCGCATAGATACCAGGCCCTCGCGTACAGAAAAATGGGCCTATGTGTTTTTTATTGAATTCGAAGGGCATATGCAGGATGAGAAAGTAGCCGCCGCCATTGCAGAGTTGGAAGAGCAGTCCATTTTAATGAAGCCACTGGGCTCATATCCACGAGCAGTGTTGTAGCAGCGAATGTTAGACAAGCCGGCAGTGGAAAACGTGGTAATTCTGGGATTGGGCTTGATTGGTGGCTCCCTTGCCAGAGCGCTACGAAAAAGTGGTTTTGCCTCTCGTTTTATAGGTTACGGGCATCGAGAGGGCTCGCTAAAACGCGGGCTCGAATTGGGTATTATCGATGAATACACCCTCGACCTGGATGAGGCTGTAAACCGGGCGGACATACTCGTTATCGCCACACCGACTCTGGTCGCCTCCAGATTGTTGGAGCAAATTCTGCCTCGGTTAAAAAACCTACAACACAGTCCGGTTGTTACTGATGTGGCTAGTGTAAAAGGTAGTCTGCGAGATACCGCCCTGCGAGTCCATGGCAGTATGCCCCCGGGTTTTGTCTTGGGTCACCCCATTGCTGGATCCGAAAATAGTGGCGTGGATGCCGCTGATGAAAACTTGTTTGTTAATCACAGGGTTATTTTGACGCCCGTGGAAGGCAATAGTAGTGGGGCTGTAGAGCTTGTACGCCAGATGTGGCTCAGTACCGGTGCAGAAGTTGTCGACATGGAAGTGGATGAGCACGACGCGGTGCTAGCTGCAACCAGTCATCTGCCTCATTTGCTGGCTTATGCATTGGTGGATGCGCTGGCTCAAAGCGAAGCCAGCGAAGATATCTTTCGATTTGCCGCCGGCGGCTTTCGCGACTTTACCCGCATAGCGTCATCTGACCCCGTGATGTGGCGTGATATTTCGATTGCTAACAAAGGCGCATTATTGCAGGCCATTGATCTGTTTAGCGATCAACTGGGTTCGCTGAGGTCGGCCGTTGAAAGTGAAGATGCCGATGCTCTGTATGAAACCTTCTCTCGTGCCAAGGTGGCCCGGGATCAGTTTTCCGCAATTCTCGCCGCCAGAAGTGAATGATAAGTTCAGTAAAAATGGGTAATAGCTGATGGAATATAAAGTCATGCCGGGTGGAAGCATCTCGGGCGAAGTGCGTGTGCCGGGGGACAAGTCGATGTCTCACCGCTCAATTATGCTGGGTGCTCTGGCGCAGGGCGACACCCATGTCAGTGGATTCCTGGAAGGCGATGACGCGCTGGCGACTGTTGCAGCATTTCGCCAAATGGGCGTCAAAATAGATGGCCCGCATGATGGAAAGATCACCATACACGGTGTGGGCATGAAAGGTTTGCAAGCGCCTGATGGTGAGTTGGATCTAGGGAACTCAGGCACCAGTATCAGGCTGTTAGCGGGACTGCTCGCAGGGCAGAGCTTTGATTCCACGCTTACCGGAGACGAATCGCTGCGCAGTCGCCCCATGGCCCGGGTGCTCACTCCCCTTGCCCTAATGGGTGCTGACGTTGAAGGCGATAAACCGCCTGTAACAATTCATGGGGGGAGACCCCTGAGCGGAATTCACTACGATCTGCCCATGGCGAGTGCTCAGGTAAAGTCCTGTGTACTGCTGGCGGGATTGTATGCCGAGGGCATCACTTCCGTGACTGAGCCAGCGCCTACTCGTGACCACACTGAACGTATGTTGCGTGGCTTTGGTTACCAAGTGAGCAAGAAAGATGACGTGATATTTTTGCAGGGCGGTGCTGCACTGAATGCCGCCGATATCGATATCCCGGCAGATATTTCTTCAGCCGCCTTCTTTATGGTTGCGGCGAGCATTTCACCGGGGTCAGACCTTATTCTTACCCACGTTGGCGTAAACCCTACCCGCACAGGCGTAATTAATATCTTACGTTTAATGGGTGCTGATATCAGTCTGCAAAATGAGCGGGAAGTGGGCGGCGAGCCAGTGGCCGATGTTCGCGTGCGCTACGCTCCCCTCAAGGGTATTGAGATTCCTGTCGATCAAGTTCCCCTGGCAATCGATGAAATGCCAGTGCTCTTCGTCGCGGCAGCCTGTGCTAGCGGACGTACCACACTACATGGTGCAGAGGAGTTGCGAGTCAAGGAAAGCGATCGTATCGCTGCCATGGCAGAGGGGCTCACAACACTGGGTATCAGGACGCAGGTTCTTGACGACGGCATTGTAATTGAAGGCGGGGTTCTCGGGGGTGGCACTATTTCCACCTATCACGATCATCGCATCGCCATGGCATTTGCAGTCGCGGGGTTGCGGGCTGAGGAGGAAATTCGAATTCTGGATTGTGACCATGTAGCAACTTCCTTTCCGGCTTTTGACGCGCTTGCCCGTGGTCTGGGCTTGCAAATTACAGTTCAGGAAGACTAAGTGTCCGCCGTTCCCGTTATAACCGTCGATGGCCCCAGTGGCGCCGGTAAAGGGACCATAAGTCATCTACTTTCAGACACGCTGGGGTGGCATTTCCTCGACAGTGGCGCTTTGTATAGGGTGGTTGGCCAGGCTTGCCTGATTGAAGCTGTGAGTTGGGATGACCATAGTGCCGTTGCCGAGATCGCCGCAACCCTGGATGTGTCTTTTACCCTGGCGGACGATGGCGAAGTTTTGGTGGCCTATAAAGACATTGATGTGAGTCGCGCTATTCGCACCGAGGAGGGTGGTCGCGGTGCTTCTACGGTCGCTGCAATTCCCGCCGTGCGCAATGCTTTGCTGCACCGTCAGCGTGAGTTTTGTCAGGCGCCCGGCCTGATCGCAGATGGGCGGGATATGGGAACTGTGGTATTTCCCGGTGCGCCTTTAAAGTTCTTTCTCACCGCAAGTGCCGCAGAGCGCGCCGAGCGGCGCTATAAGCAGTTGATAGCGAAGGGCGAAAGTGTTAGTCTGCCGCGCCTTCTGGAGGCTATCGAGGAGAGAGATGCGCGCGACAGTAGTCGTTCTGTTTCTCCATTAGTGCCCGCAGAAGATGCCATTTTAGTTGATAGTAGTGGCGTATCCATCGATCAGGTGTTTGCGACAGTAATGGCAAAAGTGAAAGAAAAAGGCCTTATTTAGCCTCTAAATGAGTCTATTTTCTTTTAAAATTAACCGAAACGATTTGTTTCATGATTCTGTGTCGGCGCTGAACTCCAGTCAGAGTGCCAAGTCACAGACTTTACTTAATACTCCCGTGTCGACTGGAGACGCGGTTTATGTACAGGTGATTTGTAATGAGCGAAAATTTCGCTGAACTATTTGAAGAAAGTCTGAAAACCGTCGATATGACTCCCGGAGCAATTGTTACCGGTGTAGTCATCGACATAGACAACGAGTGGGTAACCGTACACGCAGGCCTGAAGTCTGAAGGTGTTATCCCCCGTGTTCAATTCCTGGATGCTGCTGGTGAATGTTCACTTAGCATTGGCGATGAAGTGCAGGTTGCACTGGAGTCAGTAGAAGATGGTTTCGGTGAAACCAAGCTGTCTCGCGAGAAGGCCAAGCGCGCCGAGTCCTGGAAGGAACTGGAAGCTGCTCATGAAGCAGAAGCAGTTGTCACCGGAATTATCAACGGCAAGGTCAAAGGTGGCTTTACCGTGGACATCAACACTATTCGGGCTTTCCTCCCAGGTTCACTTGTCGACGTGCGTCCGGTACGTGACACACTTCATCTTGAAGGCAAGGAACTGGAATTCAAAGTTATCAAGCTGGACCAGAAGCGCAACAACGTCGTTGTTTCACGTCGCGCTGTTATGGAAGCTGCAAACAGCGTAGAGCGCGATGCACTGCTTGAGTCTCTGCAAGAAGGCATGTCTGTTAAGGGTATCGTAAAGAACCTGACCGATTACGGCGCTTTTGTAGACCTGGGCGGAGTCGACGGCCTTCTGCACATCACCGACATGGCATGGAAGCGTATCAAACATCCTTCCGAGATCGTAGAAGTGGGACAGGAAATTGACGTTAAGATCCTCAAGTTTGATCGCGAGCGCAACCGCGTATCACTGGGCTTGAAGCAACTGGGTGAAGATCCATGGGTCGAAATTAAGAACCGTTACCCTGAAAACAGCCGTATCAAGGCGCGTATCACTAATCTTACCGACTACGGCTGCTTTGCCGAGCTGGAAGAGGGCGTCGAAGGTCTGGTACACGTTTCCGAAATGGATTGGACCAACAAGAACGTTCACCCATCTAAAATCGTCAACCTTGGCGACGAAGTAGAAGTGATGGTTCTGGATATCGATGAAGAGCGTCGTCGTATCTCTCTGGGTATCAAGCAGTGTAAGCAGAACCCATGGGATGCCTTCGGCGAGAAGTACAAGAAGGGCGATAAGATTTCCGGCAACATCAAGTCTATTACTGACTTCGGAATCTTTATTGGTCTGGAAGGCAATATCGACGGATTGGTTCACCTGTCAGACATTAGCTGGAACGAAGGCGGTGAAGAGGCAGTTCGTGAGTACAAGAAGGGCGATGAGATCGAAACTGTTATCTTGTCTATAGATTCTGACCGTGAGCGCATTTCATTGGGCGTTAAGCAAATGGAAGATGATCCCTTCTCAAACTACGTGGCCGAGAATGACCGCGGTGCGATCGTGACCGGTGAAGTGACTGAAGTTGACGCTAAGTCTGTCACTATCAAGTTGGCCGAAGAAGTTGAAGGCATCCTGAAGTCGCAAGACATCAGCCGCGACAAGGTGGATGACGCTCGCAGCCTGTATAAGGTTGGCGATTCTGTTGAAGCCAAGATCGTTTCTGTCGATCGTAAGAACCGTGGCCTGGCGTTGTCTATCAAAGCCAAGGACTACGATGATGAGAAAGATGCGGTTAAGTCCCTGAAAGATCAGGAAGTAGAGTCTGCTTCTCCTGGTACTATCGGAGATTTGATTAAGGCGCAGATGGAAGATAAGTAACTTCCGCTTTCAGGGCTTTGCGCCCTGACTGAAAAAGGGCTCACATCATGTGAGCCCTTTTTTTTCGTTAAAAAATAAGGACTTGCGTAATTGTTGCTGTCAGTCCAGAATAGTAAGTCATTGAATACGTTGAAAAAATAAAACCTCTTTTCAGGAGGAGATATGACTAAAAGTGAGTTAATCGAGCTAATCGCTGCCCGGCAGAGCCAGCTGTCCTCCAAAGACGTGGAGTTAGCGGTCAAAACTATTCTCGAACAAATGTCTCAGTCACTCTCTACGGGAGAGCGTATTGAAATTCGCGGCTTCGGCAGTTTCTCGCTGCACTATCGCGAACCTCGTAAAGGTCGTAACCCCAAAACGGGTGACGCAGTTGAATTGACCGGCAAGTATGTTCCCCATTTCAAACCTGGCAAAGAGTTGCGCGAGCGCGTTAACCTCGGCTTGCAAGAGGGCTTGTAGGAGTATGAAGACATTTCGAAAACTGTTGACTCTGGTTATTGTTCTGGCAACTATTGCGGTAGGTGTGCTCTTCGCACTGCAAAATAAAGTGCCTGTTCCACTCGATTTACTGGTCTACACATTCAGTCCGAAAAGCCTCGCTCTGTGGATTCTGGCTTCATTAGCACTGGGCGGCCTTTTGGGGATGCTGGCGTCGTCGGCCATTGTCTTGCGCCTGCGAACGTCGTTGGCTTCAGCGAACAGGAAGTTGACTAAGGCCAACACAGAAATGTCCAAGTTACGCGCACCGGTGAGTGAGAACGCTGAGTAGCCCTGCGCTCAATTCGAACGCACTACAACACAGGAAGCGAGGAATGGATTCACCGGTAATTGTTGCGCTTGATTATCCCGATGAGCGGCAGGCGCTAGAATTGGCCAATACACTTTCCCCCGGATTGTGCAGGCTTAAAGTGGGTAAGGAGTTGTTTACCAGCTGTGGGCCTGCTTTAGTGGACAAGCTGCAGGCATTGGGTTTTGAGGTGTTTCTGGATCTCAAATTTCACGATATTCCCAATACCGTAGCGGGTGCCGTGCGTGCCGCCGCTAATCTGGGTGTTTGGATGGTGAATGTTCATGCCTCGGGTGGTCGAAGGATGATGGAGGCCGCGGCAGAAGCCCTTGTGCAATTTGACGCACCGCCCAAACTTATCGCTGTGACTGTTTTGACCAGTATGTCCGATGAGGATTTGCAGGAGCTGGGCTATTCCCAGAGTGCAGATGAGCGAGTCGGTCAATTGGCTGGACTGGCTGCAAGCAGCGGCATGGATGGCGTTGTATGCTCCGCCAAAGAGACGCAGCAATTGAGGCACGATAGAGGTCCGAATTTCTGTCTGGTCACTCCTGGAATTCGCTTGAGCGGCGATGCCATTGGAGACCAGCGACGTGTGGTAACACCGTCTCAGGCTATGGCAAATGGCTCGAGTTATCTTGTTATAGGGCGGTCTATTACAGGTGCACCGGAGCCGATGTTGGCCCTGGAAAAAATTAATCGGGAACTGAGTATCGTCAATTAATACTAGCTGGATAAAATCATATTCAGCCAAGTCTTACCCGCTACGGAAACTCACTGCTAGAATTATCTTCGATACGGATGTTTGCATGGAAGCAGCATCGTTATAAGGAGATAACATCATGGTTTATTCACAACTACTGCAAGTATTTAATCACGCAGCACCGCTTCGTGGTGCTTTTTTAGTCGCTCTGATTCTCGGGCTTGGCCCGTTAGTTATGAGTAATAGCGTCTATGCGCAGGGCACCGCGGAGGTGGCGCAGCAGGCAATGGTCAATATCAATGTGGCTGACGCCCAATCGCTGGCCGCGGGTTTAAAAGGGGTTGGGCAGTCCAGGGCGGTCGATATCGTTCGATACCGGGAAACATACGGCCCATTTACATCGGTTGATGAGTTGGCCGAGGTAAAAGGGGTAGGCAAATCTACCATTGAAAAAAACAGGCATGTTTTAGTACTGGAATAAGGTCGCAACATCCGTATCATAAAGGGGCTAAAGCCCCTTTTTCATTATTTCAGGAAGTGAGTTTTTACGTGAAATGCCTCGTGAGTGGAGCGACCGGGTTTGTCGGTCGCGAGTTGTGTCAACAGCTCGCTGTCCGAGAATTGCCTTTTATCGCGTTGAGTCAGCATGGCGCGAAATTGAGCGACGGCACTCCTACAGTAGCGGTTGATCTTGAAAAACAGACAGTGGGCTCTGCGTACCTGAAAGGGGTAGATGTCGTTTTTCACCTCGCGGGTATTGCGCACCAGCAGGCTAAGGCGAGTAGCTATACGCAGGTAAATCATCTGGCCACAGTGGCTCTGGCAAAGGCTGCCGCTGCTGCGGGGGTGAAGTGTTTCATCTATCTGAGTAGTGTTAAGGCAATGGGACCTGCTGTGGGTGAAAAAGTACGCAATGAGGATGATTGTGTTCCACCGGTAGGTGCTTATGGTTTGTCCAAGCTGCAGGCCGAGGAGGCGCTGCGTGAAACATTTGCACACAGTGAGATGTCGGTTGTCATTCTCCGTCCCGCGTTAGTTTACGGTGCCGATATTAAAGGTAATTTACAGTCGTTGCGAAAGGCCGTGCGCGCCGGCATGCCACGTC
This sequence comes from Halieaceae bacterium, assembly GCA_016744355.1. Classification (GTDB taxonomy): domain Bacteria; phylum Pseudomonadota; class Gammaproteobacteria; order Pseudomonadales; family Halieaceae; genus JBALVT01. The sequence goes on along the minus strand of JADGEN010000046.1, from coordinate 13,537 downwards.
CGCCTGAGGTGGGAGGGCGGTCCATGATCGCTGTGCGGGACTTGGTTGAGCTCATGCTGCTCATTGCGGCTGAACCACCAAAGGGCGTTCGCACTTGGATAGTCTGCGATGGATGTAGATATTCCTCCCGGAACATCTACGAACTATTTCGCTCTGCCGATGGCAAGGGTAAGGGTTTGAGCTGGCTGCCGCTTTGGGGGTGGAAGTTTGCTGCTTACCTGGCCGATGGCCTCTATCATCGTGGCGCCGACTCGACTTTCATAAAATTGTTTGGCACCGAACTCTATAGCAGCGCTGCCTTACTGCAAGATCTACCCTGGAAGCCACAACTTCAGTTGTCAGATTTGGCCAGTGAAATTATGTCTACTAACAAAAAGAGTGCCCAGTGACTTCGGCTGCTCTTTCTATTGCGATTACCTTCATCTGCTCAGCGCTGTTTTGCGGCATATATCTACAAGTTGCGAAGCGCTGGAAAATTCTGGACGTGCCAAACGAGCGCAGTTCTCATGAGCGTCCAACGCCCAGTGGCGGTGGCCTGCCACTGATGTTGGCTTTTTTTGTTGGCGCAGCGCTGTTGTTTGGCGTTGGAGTGTTTTGGTCTGGCCCGTATAGCTTTGTGTTGATAGGTTCTTTGTTTTTGACCGTGCTGGGTGTCGCTGATGACAACTGGGCGCTGTCTGTGCGGCTGAGATTTTTTGCCTACGGGTTTTGCTGTGTTGTGGTAGCGGCCGCTGTGTTGCGTGGGGCGAATCCGGAGGTTGGCTTGTTGCTAATTTTTTGTACGGCGTTTGCCATGCTATGGGCATTGAATCTCTATAATTTTATGGACGGTGTCGATGGTATTGCCGCGACGCAATGTTTTGTCGCGTGTAGCGCGGCAGCGCTGTTGGCCTGGACCTCTGTAGGGGCTTCCGACTACGCCCTGTTCTGTTTGCTGCTTGGGTTCAGTCATCTGGGGTTTTTAGTATGGAACTGGCCTGCTGCAAAACTATTTATGGGCGACGCGGGGAGTATCCCGACAGGTTTTACGCTTGCGGCATTGGCAATTATGGGTGGTGCTCAGGGGTATCTCAGTTTTGCCTGTTGGTTGGTGCTGCTAGGGGTCTTTATCACTGATGCGACCTGGACACTGGCTAGGCGCGTTATTACGCGCCAAAAGTTTACTCAGGCCCACCGTAGTCACGCCTACCAGCGACTCAGTAGACGCTGGGGCTCGCACCAATCGGTTGTTGTCTTGCTCATTTTAATCAATGCTATTTGGCTGTTTCCATTGGCCTGGGCGATTGTATTGTGGCCGCAATATACGATTACTTTGGTATTATTGGCATATCTTCCACTACTTGTGGGCATGGCCAAATTGCCTGATATCGCGTAAAATTCCTCTTCTGGTTTTTGTTTTTCGTAGCACTATAAGGGTGGGGGGAGACTTGCTGAAACGCATTGGTACGTACGCTGCACTGCCTATTACCGTTACCGTCCGGGCGATGCGTGATGCGATGGAAAAGCTGGTTGAACTGCCTCGCAATATCAAGCAGACCTGCCTTCTTCTCATGGATATGCTGTTCGTTGCTGGTGCGATGTGGGGAGCGGTTGCCCTACGCTTGCAGGACACTAGTTTTCACCTCGGTGCGACAGAAGTTTTTTGTGCCGCGCTTACCGTTGTATTCAGCGCGATTATTTTTCTCCGTCTCGGCCTCTATCGTGCAGTAATTCGTTTTATGGGCCAGCAGGCCATCTGGGCAGTGATTACAGCAGTCAGTTATTCCACGCTGATACTGGGCTCCCTAATATTTTTCTCGCAGGCAGAAGTACCGCGCTCTATGCCCTTCATTTACTGGGCGATTTCCCTATTGTTTATAGGCGGTACACGGCTTGCGGTTCGAGCCTATTACCAGGCGAAACTCCGCTCCATGTCAGAAAAAGTCATCATTTATGGCGCCGGTGAATCGGGCCGCCAATTGCTCACGGCGCTGCACCACGGTGACCAATACCGGGCAGTGGTGTTTGTCGATGATGACATTGCTTTGCAGCGCTCAGTGATTAACGGGTTACAGGTAGCCCGCTCCATTGATATACCGCGGCTCATTCTTGAGCATGATATTACTCAGATACTTTTGGCAATTCCCTCCGCGCTGCCAGAGCGACGCAAGGAAATTATTAACTCGCTGGTGGGCTTGCCGGTTTACGTGCGCACCGTTCCAAAAATTAGCGAGCTGGTTGCAGGGCTGGCAAGTGTCACCCAAATCCAGGATATCGAGCTTGACGAGTTGCTGGGCAGAGACCCTGTTCCACCGCACCCCGAGCTGATGGACCGCTGCATCACCGATAAAGTCGTTATGGTAACCGGGGCTGGAGGTTCTATTGGTTCTGAGTTGTGCCGTCAGATACTGCGCTCGCGGCCGAAAGAATTACTTCTGCTCGACAGTTCCGAGTACGTACTCTACCAAATTGAATGCGAGTTAAAGAAGCTTGCAGAAAAACTGAAGCTGGAAGTGGAAATTATTGCGCTGCTTGGTTCTGTACAGGATCAGAGGCGGATGGAGAGTGTACTGAAGGCCTTCTCCGTACAGACTATTTATCATGCTGCTGCGTACAAGCATGTTCCTATGGTGGAATATAATATTGCCGAAGGGGTCGCCAACAATGTATTTGGCACCTGGCACGCCGCTGAGGCAGCCCGGCGGACTAACGTAGAAACATTTGTGCTGGTGTCTACCGATAAAGCAGTTAGACCTACCAACATCATGGGGGCCTCCAAGCGTTTTGCTGAGATGATTTTGCAGGGAATGGCGCAACAGAAGACGCGTACCCGATTTTGTATGGTGAGGTTTGGTAACGTATTGGGCTCCTCCGGTTCAGTAGTGCCGCTGTTTCGCGATCAGATTAATTCCGGCGGCCCCGTCACCGTAACTCATCCTGATGTCTCCCGCTATTTCATGAGTATTGCAGAGGCGGCTCAGCTTGTGTTGCAAGCCAGTGCGATGGGCACCGGTGGTGATTTATTTGTGTTGAACATGGGGGAGCCAGTGCGAATTATTGATCTGGCCAGACGGATGATTCGACTCAGTGGCCACGAAATGGACCACGATAGCCACACGGGTGAAAACATAGAAATACAGTTTAGTGGCCTGCGTCCTGGAGAAAAACTCCACGAGGAATTACTGTTGGGCACCAAGGTGGAAGGCACGGGGCACCCCATGATTATGCGGGCTGAGGAAGAATGTCTTCCCTATGACCAGATGCACCAGCATTTACTCGAGTTACTGGAGTATTGTGACGAGATGGATTGCGCCAGTATTACCACGGTGCTGAATTCTGCAGTTAGTGGTTTTGGCGATCACCAGGTTCGTTACGACCATGTGTGGAAAAAACAGGGCAAAATAGGCTTGCCCTCTGACGTCGCTGTGGGGCCTCCGGTTGCGTCTTCCAATGTGCAGGAACTCTTCCCCGATCAAGCTTGAGTGTCTTCAAGTGCAAGTCTATTTACTGTATCTACTCTCACATAGCAGGATAAAACTTTGACAGACTTTGATGTTTTCAATGGCGACGCAGATGGCCTGTGTGCGCTAACCCAGCTACGCAATGCTCAGCCTCGCGATGCCCAGCTGATCACTGGTGTAAAACGCGACATAAAGCTACTTGACCGGGTAGAGGCGCAGCCTGACTCACGTATAACTGTGTTGGACGTGTCCCTGGATAAAAACCGGGCAGGGCTGGATAGAGCCCTGACTGCAGGTGCCAAAGTGTTTTATTGTGATCATCATTTCGCCGGTGATATTCCGCAGAACCCAAATCTCGAAGCCCTGATTAATACTGCGCCCGACGTTTGTACCAGCCTGTTGGTTAACAAATATCTGGAAGGTGCTTTTTTGGGCTGGGCTGTCGTCGGAACGTTTGGAGATAACCTGAAAAACAGTGCCCAGGTACTTGCAAGGCCTCTTGGTTTGAATGATGCCAAATTGCAAAAATTGGAGGACTTGGGTATTTATATCAACTACAACGGCTACGGCTCCAAGCTGGACGATCTACATTTCAAACCAGAGTCGCTGTATCGATTGATTAGTGCCTACGCAGACCCGTTTGATTTCATTGACGACGCGCGCGATCATTTCGAAACTCTGGAAACTGGATATAAGCAGGATATGGCAGCTGCCTCAGCGCTTGAGCCTGAGCATGCAGATAGTGCCACTGCGGTTTTCATGTTGCCTAATGAGCCCTGGGCGAGGCGAGTGAGTGGTGTGTATAGCAACGACCTGGCTAATGCGCATCCTGATCGTGCTCACGCTGTGGTTACCGAGAAAGACAATGGTGGTTATCTGATAAGCGTGCGTGCCCCGCTGAACAATAAAACCGGCGCCGATGAACTGTGCATGAAATTTCCCACGGGGGGAGGGCGCAAAGCCGCCGCTGGAATCAATGACTTGCCCGCGAATATGTTGGCAAGCTTTGTAGATACATTTTCGACTTTCTATGGCTAGTTTTCCACTCGGGGAGGTGTAAGTTGGATTGGAATGACATGAAGGTGCTACTAGCTCTGAGTCGTAAAGGTTCAGCCAGAGCTGCTTCCAAAGAGCTGCACGTGAGCAACTCCACCATAACCCGTCGCCTCGATGAAATGGAACGCAGCCTCGAAACCCGCTTGTTTGATCGAACTCCCGATGGCTACAAGATGACGGCAAGCGCGGAAGAGCTTCTCCCAACGGCCGAACACGTCGAAGAGCTTATAATGGCCGCGGAGAGGAAAATTTCCGGGGGTGACCAGCAGCTGGAGGGCACAGTTCGCCTGACGTTGCCTGATGTTCAAGCCACCGGGTTTCTGGTTAAGCGCTTCGCACTTTTTGCCCAACAATACCCGGGCATAGAGCTCGAGTTGTTGCCCAGCACAGATGCTCTAGACTTGAGCAGACGTGAAGCTGACATCGCGATACGCGTTATGCCAGCTAGTGTGAGGCCTGCCGAGCACCTGATAGGGCGTAAAATTGCACCTATTACGGCTTCAACCTATGTACACCGTGATTTGCTCAATCCCAACCATCCCGAGGATGTTTCTCATCTCAACTGGATAGGAAGAAGCCCCCTTGATCAGGAGGAAAAATGGCTAGTGAACACCGACTACCCTTTGCTGCCCGTGCGTCATTCTATCGACTCTCTAAACCTTCAGGTCGAGGCCGTGCAATGTCAAATGGGCATGGCTCAAATGCCCTGTTTTTCGGTTTATCACAATAAGGATATCGTGAGGGTTCCAGGCGCCACGATTGTTCATCATTCGGATATGTGGGTTCTTACGCATAAGGATTTGCGCCTCAGCGCCAGGCTGCGCGTGCTGCGAGAGATCATAGCTGAAGAATTTGGAAAAATTCGACATCAACTCGATACCAGGCCATAGAGCGCTAAGCGTCGAGGGGTGCCCAAAAATGGAACTCACGAGAGCAATTACGGCTATTTTCAATATAAACGGGTAGGGTTAAGATGTTTTCCGTCAACTAACAAGGAGTGACGGACATGAAAACATTCACATCATTTGCAGTAAGTATGGTTTTGGCTTCGGCCGCATTGCCCGCTATGGCCGGCACACATGACCGAGAAAATCTGGCCCAGTGTAAGTCTGAGTTGCGCAAGGTATTCGGCGACAGCACCACGATGAAGCTAAAGTCTATCAAGCGCAGCCGCGATGGTGCTCATATGCGTATCAAGACAATGCCTTCAGGCGGCGAGAGCCAAATGATAACGTGCTGGGTTGATAGCGAAGGCGCGACTAACATGGTCGACAAAGAAGGTGTCGCTTTGGGAGCTCCTGATTACGAGACCAGCGATAAGGTTTCAATGACAGACTAACAGGTCAGCTCTTCAAACTAGTAACCCGGGGAAGTGCGCAGCACCTCCCCGGTTCCCTCTCAATCTGCTCTAATCTTCTACATCATCCACGTCAAGCTGTCCGGTCAGGCGACGCCTGATATGCGACCAGGACATACCCGTTGCCAGTATCAGCGAAAGCAGCAGCAGCGCGAGATAACCCATCACGCTTGTGGAGTCCAGACTCAACCATTTCAGGTCTACAAATAGCCAGACTATACAGGCAAACAGCGCAGCGCCAAGACTCACCCCCAGCCAGCCTATAGAAAGAAACGTGGCGCGCAGATAGATAATCCAGGCGATCAACAACACCACACCTATAATCGCCGGAACTGGCCCAAACTCCATTGTGTCGCTCAACATCCATCCTATGTAGGAATAATCGCTGGGGTTGTAGGTGCCAAAAGCGAGTGCGGCTGCAAATAGCCAGCGTGCGAAAAAGCTTCCTGCGGTGAAATTTGTCGCCATAACTAAATTCTTCCTAGAGTTGAATTCAATGAAACTTAATAGATAGTCTCCCTGTGTGCAAGTGGAAGGGTTAGATTCTGCGGGTACTCTGTCATTCTGGGAGGGCTGGTACGGTGGTTTCGGTGCCAATAGTCATTGAATGCCATGTCGATACAGGGACCGGAATGTAGGTGCTCTAGATGCTGAAAACCAAAAAAGGCCTACATTTCTGTAGGCCTTTCATGAATATGGCTCCGCTTGCTGGGCTCGAACCAGCGACCCATTGATTAACAGTCAATTGCTCTACCAACTGAGCTAAAGCGGAATTGGATAGGATCCAAGGCCGCGTATAATAATGATGGTAGCCCCTGTGGTCAACAGGAAATTAGCGAATATTACCTAATTGATGGCGCAGTGCAAAACGGGCTGCAATTCGTGTCTATGTGGAAGATAATAACCGGCTATTTTTGATTTCCCTCAGTTGGCTAATAAATGAACAAAGCGTTTGAACTTACCTCCACTTTCGAGCCAGCCGGTGATCAACCGCTTGCTATTGCCGAACTGGTTGAGGGCATCGAGGCGGGGCTTGCCTCCCAGACCCTGTTGGGAGTTACCGGTTCTGGGAAAACCTTCACTATGGCTCATGTCATACAGAAGATGCAGCGCCCCACCATTATTATGGCGCACAACAAGACACTGGCAGCGCAGCTCTATGGTGAGTTCAAGGAGTTCTTCCCAAATAATGCGGTGGAGTATTTTGTCTCCTACTACGATTACTTTCAGCCCGAAGCCTATGTGCCGTCTTCCGACACTTATATCGAGAAGGACGCCTCGGTCAATGAGCATATCGAGCAGATGCGACTCTCGGCTACCAAGGCCCTGCTGGAGCGATCAGATTGTTTGGTGGTTGCAACAGTGTCCGCAATTTATGGCCTGGGTGACCCGGAAACTTACTTCAAAATGGTTATGCACTTGTCGCGCGGAGAAATTATTGATCAGCGCCAAGTCCTACGGCAGTTAGCCGAGCTTCAATACACACGCAACGATACTGATTTTAGTCGTGGTACTTACCGCGTAAGAGGGGATGTCATTGACATTTTTCCTGCGGATTCTGAATACGAGGCGATACGGGTTGCGTTGTTCGATGAGGAAATAGAGCAGCTATATGTTTTTGATCCACTGACAGGCGCTATCCTGAGTAAGGTCCCCCGGGTGACCATCTTCCCGAAAAGCCACTACGTCACGACGCGGGACGTGATGTTAAATGCTGTAGACCACATTGAAGAAGAACTCGAAGTACGTCTCAAGCAACTCAAGGACAACCAAAAGTTGGTGGAAGCCCAGCGCCTGGAGCAACGTACCAAGTACGATGTGGAAATGATTCGTGAGCTGGGCTATTGCAATGGCGTGGAAAACTATTCGCGTTATCTGTCGGGCCGTGCGCCGGGTGAGGCGCCGCCAACTTTGTTTGAATACCTGCCCAAAGACGCTTTGGTCATCATCGATGAATCGCATGTGACCATTCCTCAAATTGGAGCAATGTATAAGGGAGACCGCTCTCGTAAAGAAACCCTGGTGGAGTATGGGTTTCGACTGCCTTCGGCACTGGATAACAGACCGCTGCGTTTTGAGGAGTGGGAAAATTTGGTCGCCCAGGCCATATTTGTTTCAGCTACTCCCGGGAAATATGAAGCAGCGCATGCTGGAAGAGTTGTTGAGCAGTTGGTTCGACCCACTGGTCTGCTTGATCCACCTTTGGAAATCAGACCAGCGACCACCCAGGTGGATGACCTGCTCGGTGAGATTCGGCAAGTTGCGGAAAAGGGTGAACGCATTCTGGTAACGACCTTAACCAAGCGAATGGCCGAAGATCTCACGGAATATCTGTCAGATCACGATGTGAGAGTGCGCTACCTGCATTCTGATATAGACACAGTTGAACGAGTAGAAATAATTCGGGACCTGCGGCTCGGTGAGTTCGATGTACTGGTGGGAATCAATCTGTTGCGCGAGGGGCTGGATATGCCTGAAGTGTCACTGGTGGCAATTCTGGATGCAGACAAAGAAGGGTTTTTACGTTCTGATCGTTCCTTGATTCAGACCATTGGTCGGGCAGCTCGAAACCTCAATGGCCGGGCGATTCTTTATGCCGACAAAATTACGGGCTCTATGGAGCGCGCTATTGCCGAGACCAGCCGTCGCCGCGAAAAACAGATGGCGCATAATGCTGAGCATGGCATTACACCGGTAGGCATAGTTAAATCTGTGCAAGATATTATGGAGGGTGCCCGGCGCATGCCTACCAAGCGTAGTGCAAAGGGTAAGAAGGGCAAACAAGAGAAGCTATCCTATGGCGCTGAAGTGCTCAACTTGACACCTGCGGCTCTGGCCAGGAAGCTCAAGCAGATGGAGACACAGATGCACGAGCATGCGAAAAACCTGGAGTTTGAGGAGGCGGCAAACCTGCGTGACGAAGTTGCACAGATCAAGCAGCTGGCTTTTATCAATTAGAGATCTGTGTATTGCTACTGGGTAGCGTAAGCGTAAACACCACGCCTTTGTCACCGGTTAGATTCTCCGCGCGTACACTTCCGTTGTGAAATTCAGCGATCAATCGAACAATATAGAGTCCCAGTCCCAGATGAACATCGGGTGAGCCGCCGCTGCGCAACGAAACCATCGAATCAAACAAGCTGTGTTTTAACTCCTGCGCAAGCGTCGGTCCTTCGTTGCTGACACTGATTTCGATACTTTCAGTATTGCGCTTCAGGGCCAGAATGATGCCGCCTTGTTCATCGCAAAATGAGACCGCATTGTCTATCAGTTTGTCCAAAGCTTGCACGATAAGTTCTGGCACCGCGTCGACGTAGGCCTCTTCCAGCGTGCAATCTAATGTTAGTGGGGCGTTTTTGTAGATGCCCTGATAAGCCGAAAATATTTCCCGCAATAGGGGAGAAAGATTGATACGCTGCGCTGAGTTGTTGTGAATACTTTCTTCCAGCCGGTTCGCTTCGCTCATTGCAGTGAGTATTTTATTGAGCCGTGCCAGCCCTTCTTTTGCTCGCTTCAGGTATAAAGTGTTCTGCTCATGTGTGCCGTGTTGCTGCTCCAGATTTTCCAATGATGTTTGTATGACAGCAATGGGCGTGCGCAATTCGTGGGACAGCTTACGACTGAGTGAGTGCAGGTAATCGTTATACTCCCGTAGTTTGTCCAGCACCTGGGCATAGTGGCGGGATAGCTCTCCGATTTCATCCTGTGCTTTGCTAATAGGAAAATCTCTACCCAAGGAACCGTCTTCACGAATGATATTTGCAGCGGCTAAAGAGAGTTTTCGAACGCGCCAGGAAAGAAGACTGGCATAGCCAAGAAGGCCGAAGACTCCAATACACAGGGCGATAAGTGAGTATCCCAGCAGGCGACTGAAGGCCTTGTCAGTCATTGATAAATACTCTTCATTGCTCTGGCGTATCAGCACCGCACCAATAACCTGCGTGTTATTTCGAATGGGTGCGGCGGCAGATAGCAGAGTACGCCCCGTATCTTCGGTGTTTTTATACCAACGGTTTGCCGCAGTGCCACTCATTGCTGCCGTCACTTCCTTCTGGTTCAGTCTTCCTTTGTCGGGAGTCGGGGCTGGGGGGAGGGGCGCGTTGCGAGACAGTATGCTTCTGTACAAAGCCCTCACAAGCCAGAATGTTTTTTTACCTGTGTCAGTCTGGGTTTTTTTCGCGTCCGATGATCCAGCATTGAGCGTATCGGCAAGAAGCCAATGCGCCTTATCGACAATTTGTAGTTGTTGGTCGTGTTTGGCGAATGGCGCAATCGCGTTATGTAAAACTACGGGGGTGTAAATTAACCAAGGAGGTGGTGCCATATCCAGCGGCGTTGTATTGCCAAGTGTGTCAAATCCCTTGCCGGGTTTATCGCCTGCATTAATGACAAAAAATCCCAATCGACCGCCAGTTAAGGATAGAGGTATCTCCAGTTCCAGATTGTAACCTTGCACAGTGTCTTGCCACTGGCCCCGAATTTGGCGGGCGCTGCCTCTGTTGTATATTGTGTTCTTATACTGCGCAGTAACTTTTCCCGGTGCTGCTGTGGCAATTACGTATTCCTGACGTCTATCGTCCAGCCAGGTGCGCAGTATCAGTCTGTCGCCATTGGGCTCGGGGGACAGGGCTGGATTGTGAAATTCCACATTACTGTCTTCAATTTGCAGGAACAGAAACAAATTTCCGCGACGGGTAGCCGCCTTGTATTGGATTTTCAGTGGCTTAGTGGCGGATGAACTCTCAATGACTTGAAAATCCAGATCCTCCCAGCCATCACCATAGCCATCAATAATAATAGCTTGATCAACAGGAACCGCGTACAGGCTTTTGTGGTGACTATTGTCGGAATTTTCGGCTTCGCGCAAGCGCTGTGGGTTAGGGTATAGCAATTCAGGTTTGTCTTTGAGTGAGGCGGCCACAGCCAGGGCCGTAGCTTGAAGAGCTTGTTCCTGTCCCGTCCTTAGAGCGCCTTCCATTTCTCGTACGAATTGACAGCCCGCCCAGGGCAGGGTGAGTAGCAGCAGACTTGCAACAAGAAGTTGTCGACGCAGGTTCACTTATTGTCCAGACCAGCGATAGCCTATGCCATAAGCCGTCTCAATCGAGGAAAAGTCGGGGTCAGCTTGTTGGAATTTTCGCCGAATTCTCTTGATATGAGAAGTGATCGTATTGTCATCCAATACAACATTGGCGCTGTCCATTAATTGTTGTCGGTTTTTGACGTGCCCGGCGTGCCGCGCCAGTGCATGAACAATCCAGAATTCGGTGACAGTAAGATCGATAGCATTGCTTTGCCAATTCACTGTCATGCGTTCCAGATTGAGTAGTAGCTTATCCTGCTCGATCATATGGTCTTGCTGCACAGGCATTCGCAGTGCTTGAACCCGTCGCAACAGCGCCACAATTCTCGCCAGCATCTGGGCCTGGGAAATGTCTTTGGTGAGGTAGTCATCGGCCCCCAGGCGCAACCCGGAAATAACGTCCAGTTCCGAGTCTCTTGCAGTGAGAAATATTATGGGCAGTTCGGGCGCGCGACTGCGTAAATCCCGGCACAACTCGAACCCCCCTTCAAAGTCGTCACCCAGCCCAACATCAATGATGGCTAGATCTGGCAGTGCATCAATAAATGCAGTTGAGGCTTTTTCACGACTGTCGTAAAGGGATACGACGAACCCGTGGCGCGTCAGGGTGTCGCGATAGTTTGCTGCAATGGCAGCTTCGTCTTCTACAATGGCTATGTGTTGAGGCATTGCCCCATAATTTCAAAAACCAGGCCCCACTACAAGCGCTTGCCACAATTCGTCATATTTCCTCAGAAGTTGGACATGTTTGTGCCGCAACTTGGCCAGATCTAGTCGGTTTAATAGCAACTAACACTCATCGCTATAGAGCAGAGGAAAGACTATGTTGCGCCGCTGGACCTATTTTGCACATCACACTCATATCAAACACAACTACGGCCTTTGGCTATGGTTCCGCTGTTTGCCTACAGTCATCATCGCTGCTATCGCGGGCCTGTTACTAACAGTTGCGCCCGCGCATTCAATCTCGCTGCAACAAGCAGATACCCAAGGGGAATCCGTTGGGCTTAATCCTAATAGTGTACGCGGAGGAGAACTATTATTTCGCTCAGCAAGTAATGGAGCCTATATGCCTGCTCTAACGCAGTCAGGGAACGTGCATTTTGATGTTCGAGGCATGGTTGCAACCGTCACCCTTGAGCAGTCCTTTCGTAATGACACCGATGATTGGCTCGAGGGCGTTTACGCTTTTCCACTGCCGGATAAAGCGGCGGTGCGGCACATGGAAATGCGTATAGGAGAGCGCCTGATTGTCGGGAAAATAAAAGAGAAGTCACTGGCGAAAAAAATCTACAAACAAGCGGTGCGAATGGGAAAAAAAGCCAGTCTGGTCGAACAGCAGCGCCCCAATATTTTTACAAACCGTGTGGCGAACATTGGTCCAGGCGAGGAGATTACCGTCAGTCTGGAGTATGTGCAGTCTTTGGACTATCAACACGGAGAGTTCTTTCTCAGATTCCCCATGACTATTACGCCCAGGTATTTTCCCGCTCAAGTGGTCAGCTCTGACAATAACAGTGAGAGCTCGAGTGAACTTACGATAAGTGACGGCATGGGCTGGGCGCTGCCAAGGCAGCACACTGTTGCTGCGCCCGCTATAAATCGGATGCACATAACTGCTCATTTGGATGCGGGGATGCCATTGGCCGCTGTTTCTTCTAGCTATCATGAGATCGTTCTTTCGCGCAGCAAGGGCAATTACGAGGTTCATCTGGCAGAGGCTAGCAGCGCGATGGACCGCGATTTTGTGCTGCACTGGAAACCTGTAACAGGTTCTCAACCCGCTGCTGCGGTATTTACTCAGCGGGTTGGCGAATCCGAATACGGCTTACTCATGCTTGTCCCTCCCGAGTTGCGCGACGCAGCGCAGGAGAACGCTCTTTCCAGAGAGGTTATTTTTGTTATTGATACTTCGGGGTCTATGGGTGGGGTTTCGATTGAGCAAGCGAAGGTAAGCTTGACACTGGCGCTGGCACAGCTGCGCCCGCAGGACAGCTTCAATATTGTAGAGTTTAATACCAAAATGCGTATGCTTTTTCGCGAACCCATGACCGCAAGCAGGCACACAACTCAAAAGGCGGCTGAGTTCGTCAGGACACTGGAGGCGGGCGGGGGTACCGAAATGCTTCCTGCTCTGCAGGCCGCGTTATCCAGCCCTAAATCTATGCAAGCTGAATCAACGCGAGAGCGTGTGAGACAAGTAATATTTATCACCGATGGTGCTATTGGTAATGAGGAGCAACTATTTGAAGAGATTGTGAGTACGGTGGGCGATAGCCGTCTGTTTACGGTTGGAATTGGCTCCGCTCCAAATTCATGGTTTATGCGCAAGGCGGCTCAATTTGGCAAGGGCACACATACGCACATTGGAGATATCAGCGAAGTAACCGAGAAAATGCAGGTTTTGTTTGACCAAATTTCAACGCCGCTGGCAACCAAGCTTCAGGTTTCTTGGCCGGGAGAGGTGGAGGCCTATCCACAGCAAATTCCAGACCTGTATCAGGGGCAGCCATTGTTGGTGGCTTTCAAGATGGGCGGTGAGAAGGCTGTCGGTGAAATTACGGTTTCAGGAAGCCTTGCTAGCCAACAATGGTCCAGACA
>JADGEN010000045.1 GCA_016744355.1 Halieaceae bacterium | reverse complement strand
GGTCATACGAGAAGTATCAGGAGTGGCTAGTACTTAAGCATAATCTTGAGGAATAGCGTGTCCCCTTCGGGGCGTTTCTCTACATTGGATTCGTGCAGCCACTTGAATTCGGCAATCAGGTCGCTGTTACTCAGCTTACGGCTGTAGGATATGACGGGGCCAATGCCCTTAGATTTTGCTTTGAAGTCGCCAAAGTTTGCACCAGAACCACTGTCACCACCGATTTGCTTGTACCAGAAGCCAGTGACACCAGCGCTGGCTCCACCGCCCCATAGCGGGAAGTGTTGAGCGAGAGTGCCTTCCAAATGGGCCTGTTCGCCGCTCTGGTAATCGGTGGCATTGTTTTCTGAGTTAAAGTCGATGCCAAAGAACGCTGAGGCTTCCAAGCCTGTTTTAGGGTTTAAGTACATCAGCGCTGCCGTGGGTTCAACTGTCCAGAAGTTCTTTCCTGTATTTGCCAGCGCACCTTTTTGGTAGTCGCCCGTGGGGGCGTATATACCTACGCGGAAGTTGGCGCTGAGACTGGGGCTAAACGTATAATTAAGCATCACGGGGAATAGCAGTATGTCGCCCAAGCCCGTATCGGTGTCGGACCGCCGTATTGTTCGCCCCTGTGGATCAGCGGGGCTAGCCACGTCGGCACCGACTGTTAGCTCGACAAACGGAATTGTCATCGATACGGCGTAACTCCAGTTTTCACCAATTTCAAACGCGGGGCGCCAGAAGCCGGTCAGGCCAACGGCCTGTGATTTTACATCGACATTCAATGCGGCTAGTCCGGCTATTGGCACCGGCACGTCACCATCGAAGCTACCATCATAGTCCAGAACATTCAGGCGGAAGATTAAGGCTTCACTAGGTGATACCCCATCCATAAAGGATGCCATAGACCCCGGGAAATAGTGCCCGCTACCGCCTTCCTCAGTATGCGCGACTATTGAAATAGAGAGCAGAAGAAGTGCTGTAGCGAAAGCGAACAGTTTTTGCATGAGCAAACTTATTGCCCCCGAGCTTCGTCCAGGCCTTCACGCAGTATTTTCGCCCAGCGGCTGAGGGTTCTATTGGCCTCAGCCGAATTCGACACACTGCTGCTCCACTGCAGGCGATTGGTATCCATTCCGCGTCGTTTGTCGATTGCTCTCGCAATCGTGGCACCGGTTGTAGCGTCTTCCAATTCCAGCTTTAGTGTCATCTCTCCTGAGGATGTTGTGTAAGTGCGGTTTATTCCCGCCGACCGAGTATCGGGAGCATTGATATCGAGATTTACAATAGAGGGGTGCAGCACGAGTACATGCTCTCCCTCTTCGAATGCGTCAACTACGGTATAAGCTGGATCCTCTAGCAAGGCGGCGCGAAACTTTTCGTCACAGGCAGAGCTCAAGCTATCCTTGATTCTGTCGACGTCTTTCTGGGTTACCCGATTGCTGAGGTCCATACGACTGGAATTTTGGTCTCTCAACCAGTTTTTCTTGAAGGCGACTTTGCACGGTGCCAAACCGATTTCAGTGTAGCCGCTTAGCTCGGCGTTGGGGGCTCGGTAGACTTCCTGGAACTTGGTGTTGGGCACCAGAGCGAGGCCATCGCTGGCGGCAGGCGGTGCATTTGTCTGAGTTGCAGAGCAGGCGAAAAGTGATGCGGTGGAAAGCCCGATGAAAAAATTTTTGATGATTTTTGTTTTTCTCAGCATTGGGTGACTCCTTGGTTGTAATGGTTATGAGTTGGGTATTTTAGACCATAATCGATTCACTCAGTAAGTATTTTTGAAGATTCGGTCGGGGAATTAATATGCGCTATTCAGACATGCCAAGGTATGGGTGAATCCACTGATTTCTAGTGTTACCATCTCCAGTCAAAATGCTGTCGAAGGGAGTCGTACAATGAAATGGATGATCATTCCGCTAGGTTTCTTCTCAGCCTATGCTTTTAGCGAGAGCCCTTTACGTTCGGTCTACTACGGTGAAACCCACATGCACACAGCTTATTCGCTGGATGCTTTTATTGGCGGAACTCGCCAAACACCCAGTGACGCTTTGCGTGCGGCAAAAGGTGAGGCCGTTATCGTAAACGGGCAACCCCACAAGCTGCGGCGGCCACTGGATTTTGCAGCGGTGACAGATCATGCGGAGTACATTGGCGAAATGTATTCCACGATGAATGAGGGCGCACCGGGTCACGAGCAGGAGTTGCTAAAACAACTGCGTGCTTTGAGTGACATAAAAGAGCGCGAAGCGTGGTTTTTCAAATATGTGATTAGCAATAATCGAGGCACCACTCCCAAGCACCCCTCTTTTTTCGCGGGGCAAGATACGGTCAAAAGCGCCTGGAAGATTAACGTAGACGCAGCTCAGGAACACAATGACCCGGGGGTGTTCACCGCTTTAATTGCCTAT
The DNA here is from genome assembly GCA_016744355.1 of Halieaceae bacterium. Classification (GTDB taxonomy): domain Bacteria; phylum Pseudomonadota; class Gammaproteobacteria; order Pseudomonadales; family Halieaceae; genus JBALVT01. The sequence continues at coordinate 22,217 of JADGEN010000045.1, read as the reverse complement.
GAATGGAGTGCGGCGCCCAAGGGGGGCAACCTACACCGTAACGTGTTGTTTCGCGGCGACAAAGTTCCAGACGCTCCCATGAGCTATATCGACATTAATCGGGAGGAGGGGTTATGGGACTGGATGGCTATGCTCGAAAAAAAGGGCATTCAGTCGCTGGCGATTCCACATAACTCCAATGCGAGTAAGGGTTTGATGTTCAACGAGAACGACTCCAAGGGCAATCCCATTACCAAGGAGTACGCACAAACCCGAGCTCACTTTGAGCCTCTCATTGAGATGATGCAGATAAAGGGGAATTCCGAAGCCCATCGTAGTTTTTGGCCAGCCGATGAGTTTGCAGATTTTGAGAACGCCGATTCTCTAGCAAACTATAGCGGCCGTAAAATGGAGAAGAAAAATTTCGTACGCCACGGCGTTGTAAAGGGTCTTGCCCATCAGCAAAAACTCGGGGTTAACCCTTACCCATTGGGCTTTATTGGTGGAACCGACAATCACAACGGCATGATGTCGGATGTAGATGAAGATAATTTCGTAGGCGGCCACGGGCCTGAAGACGGCACTGTTGAAGCCAGACGCAGTGGTGAAGTGGGCAGCTGGATTCAGGGCAAAGATCTTTCCATCGGTTCTCTGTCGGGAGTGTGGGCCACCAGTAATACGCGCGCCGGAATCTTTGATGCAATGAGGGCAAAAGAGACCTTCGCTACCAGTGGTCCGCGAATGGCCGTGCGCTTTTTCGCCGGTTGGAACTACGCCGATGATCTACACACCAAGTCAGATATGCTGGAACGAGCGTACGCCGGTGGCGTGCCAATGGGTGGGAGTTTGAAGGCCATGTCCAAGGGCGGTAAGACGCCAAAGTTTATGGTTTTTGTCAGCAAGGATGCTTTAGGTGCCAATTTGGATAGGATACAAATCGTCAAGGGTTGGGTCGATGTCAAGGGCGAAACGCACGACAAAGTGTTTGATGTGGTCTGGTCCGGCAACCGTGTCGTAAATAGCGCGGGAAAAATACCCGCGGTTGGCAATACCGTAGATCTCGCTACAGCGACCTACCGTAACACCATTGGAAGCAGTGAGCTGGCGACGGTCTGGACTGACCCGGAGTTTGATGCCAGCCAACCCGCTTTGTATTACGTACGTACGCTGGAGATTCCAACGCCGCGTTGGTCTACCTACGACTCGGTTAGAGCGGGCTTGCCATTGATGGAAGATGTAGCAGCGGTTATTCAAGAGCGGGCCTGGACGTCGCCCATCTGGTATCAGCCATAAGGAACTCTATACCGTCACACACTTTCTGTGAGTGCACTGAGACTTCTTAAGATATTTTTGAGACAAGAACATTTAGAATTTCGAGCCAAGCGGAGAAACTTGATGAGACCTAGAGCAATTTTTAAACGTCTATTAGTAAATCCATATCTCATCGGTGTGGCGACGGTGGTAACAACAGCGAGCATGCTCGCAAGTGCCAGCGACGAAAGCTACTCTCCCTATGCCGAACGGCTTTTTCCGACAGAACTACTGTTTGGAGAAACACATGTTCATTCGGCGTTGTCAGCGGACGCAGGTGGAGGTGGTACCAAGCTCATGCCAAGAGATGTTTATCGCTTTGCCCATGGTGACCAAGTGGTTTCCAGTACGGGGCAGACTGTGCGCTTGGCAAGAGCGTTTGATTTTTTTGCGCTGACTGAGCACACCGACGGCATGGGTGTTATTACTGATATCTTGAGCGGCGCGCCCAACATCATGGCTGATGAGCAGGGAAAATATTTTCACGAGCAATTTACAAAAGGTGGCGATGCAGCACGTCAGGCGTCCTATGAGCTAATCAGGAAATTCAGTCAGGGAGAATTATCTGATGCGTTGAACTATCAACCGGGTAATCCAGGCTACAAGAGCACTTGGGAAGATCTAGTGAGTGCGGCAGAGGAGTTTAATGACCCCGGAAAATTTACCACCCTGATTGCCTATGAATGGACATCGTTGATGAAAGGTAACAATTTACATCGCAATGTCATTTTCAGGGATGGTCCTGAGCGCGCATTACAGATGCTGCCCTTAACCATGACACCGCCGACAGGTAGCCCCGACCCCCGCGCCCTGTGGAAGTGGTTGCAGCAGTATGAGGACAAAACCGGGGGAGATGTATTGGCAATTCCCCATAACGGGAACTTGTCGAATGGGATTATGTTCGCTCTACAAAATGACTTTGAAGATGGGGCTGCCTATAGCAAGGACTACCTGAAGACTCGGGCGAAATGGGAGAAGCTCTACGAAATTGGCCAAACCAAAGGTGATAGTGAAACACATCCGCTGCTCTCGCCAGATGACGAGTTCGCCGATTACGAACGCTGGGATTGGGCTAACCTGGATGTTACGCAAAAGAAAACGCCAGACATGTTACCGGGTGAATACGCCCGCGCCGCCCTGAAAAATGGTCTGGCGTTTGATCAGTCTCGAGGAATCAACCCCTTTAAAATAGGCTTTGTTGGTGGTTCTGATATCCACACGGGTTTGTCCACCAGCTACGACGACAATTTTTTTGGCGCGTTTGCATGGATGGAACCATCCCCCGAACGAGCGATTAAAGTCGCCAAAAGTAATAAAGAATTGGGTATTTCCTATAAGGGTTGGCAATATGCCTCACCGGGGCCAACCGCTGTGTGGGCCACCGAAAACACTCGTGGCGCTATCTTCGATGCAATGGAGCGCCGTGAGACCTACGCCACAACCGGTCCGCGTATTCGTGTGCGCTTTTTCGGCGGCTATGACTTTACCGCGGAAGATGTGAAGGGCAGAAACCTCGCCAAAGTAGGCTACGCCAAAGGTGTGCCTATGGGCGGCGACCTGAGTCGTGCCGCCAAAGGCAAGAGCCCCAACTTTATGGTATGGGCGCTGCGTGACCCCGAGGGTGCAAACCTCGATCGAGTTCAAATCGTCAAGGGGTGGGTGGATAAGCAGGGAGTCACACAAGAACACGTCTATGATGTTGCCTGGGGAGGTGATCGTAAGCCCGGCAAAGATGGCAAGCTGCCGCCGGTAGGCGACACTGTCGATCTCAGCGTACCCACCTGGTCAAACGACATTGGTGCTGCCCAACTGGTCACTGTGTGGGAAGACCCGGATTTTGACGCAGACCAATATGCCTTCTATTACGTGCGTGTTATAGAGATACCCACGCCGCGTTGGACAGCTTACGATAGAATTCGTCTCAAAGTTGATATGCCCGATGAGATACGGCTTAAAACGCAAGAGCGCGCTTACACCTCTCCGATTTGGTACACGCCGCAGGGCAAGTAGACGCGGCTATGATTGCTGAACGTGGTGCCCAAATGATCCGTGTAGCAAAAACTTGAATGGGTATTGCCCTTGGGTCTATAGTGTGTGCGCTCCGTAAGGCTACCAACCGAGTCGTTTAATCTTATTTGTGAAGAGAATAGAAACTATGTGTGATATCAGGAACACAATACGGCATACGTGGAAGCTTGCATGCGTACTTTTATCACTCATGGTAAGTACGATGGCTTCCGCAGGGGAATGGCCGCAGGAACTTGCCGTGGAAGGTGGAACCATTGTGGTCTATCAGCCGCAGCCAGAGGAATTGAAAGGAAAAACCCTCACGGGTCGAGCTGCCATGTCTATCGAGACGCAGGGCAAGGATCCTATCTATGGCGTTTTCTGGTTTACGTCTACTATCGAGACAGACCGCTCCGCAGATTCGGTTAGTATAAGCAATGTGGTTGTGACAAAAGTGACCTGGCCAGAGTCTAAAGACACCGGTGAGCAACGCTTTACACAGGTAACCGAAAATGCCCTGGTGGGCGCCACATTCAATGCTTCTTTGTCTACCCTGAGTTCATCGTTAGCAGTGTCAGATACCGTAAAGAAGAGCCTCGAGGATATCAATAATGACCCCCCAGAGATTAAGTTTAGCCAGGAATTGTCTGTGTTGTTGTCTTATGACGGCAAACCGCATTTTCAGGAAGTAGAAGATAGCCCATTCGAGCGTGCTTTAAACACGCCATTAGTTGTGGTTCGTGACACACGCAATAAACAGTACTTTCTCACTAGTGGAAATTTGTGGTATGCGGCGAAAGACGCTCTGGGTCCCTGGACGCAGACCACGACGCCTCCTTCCGATTTAGTTGCCATGATTCCAAAATCTGAAGACCCCACGCCGGTGGCTATACCGTCTATTGTGGTGGCTACCGAGGCGACAGAGTTGATTGTCACTGCAGGCAAGCCCGACTGGGTAAGTCTGGCCGGTGGCAAACTTCTTTATGTGAAAAATACTGAGACCCCCTGGATTCGTGATTTGGCCAGCGGCAATATGTATATTCAACTGTCAGGACGCTGGTTTAGGAGCGGAAGTGAGCAGGGGCCCTGGACGTTTGTCCGTGCCGACAAATTACCCGAGGGATTCAAAGAAATCCCCCCGGCCTCCGATATTGGCGGTGTGCGAACATCCGTGGCTGGTACGGAGGAGGCGAACGACGCGATAGCGAATGCACAGATCCCCCAGACCACCGCGATAAAGCGTGACGAAGCCAAGCTCACCGTTGAATACGACGGAAAGCCCGAGTTCGAAGGTATAAAAGGAACAGAGGTCGCCTATGCTGTGAATACCGCGGCCCAGGTATTACGAATTAACGACAAGTACTATGCAGTGGATAACGGTGTTTGGTTTATCTCGCTGGCTTCCACCGGGCCCTGGGTGGTTGCAGACACCATTCCCAGCGAAGAAATCGTTAAAATTCCCCCTAGCTCTCCGGTCTACAATACAACCTATGTCACAGTGTATGACTCTACCCCGGAAGTCGTTTATGTCGGCTACACCCCGGGTTACATGTGGTCTTATCCCTACTATGGCGTGCCAATTTATGGCACTGGTTGGTACTACCCACCTTATTACGGACGTTATTATTATCCCCGTGCGCCTACCTGGGGCTTACATGTGGGTTACAACCCCTGGACAGGCTGGAACGTCGGGGTGAGTTGGGGCGGCCCATTTTTCCGCGTGGGCGTCAGTTGGGGAGGGGGCTATGGTCACGGCTATTATCCCGGTCGCTGCTGCGGTGGGCGATATGGTGGCGGCTATCGTCACAACGAAATCAACATCAACACCGGCGATATTAATATTGGCAACAATGTCAGCGTGGGTAACCGCAAAAAAGTGGAGAATAACTTTTCCAAAAAACAGCGTAATACCAATATTTATAACAATGACAAGAACCTGCATCGCAATGCAGATCGTTCAACTGCCCGTGCAAATATGAAGACTGCGCGCAGTAGTTCAGGCCGTAAAAATAATTTGTACGCGAGTAAGGATGGGCAAGTAGCTAGGCGTGATGCGGACCAGTGGCAAGTGCGAGAGAATGACAAGTGGAACAATGTCGCTCCCGAAAAGAAGCCCTCGCGTGAAAGTATTCAATCGCGAGACATATCCAAACCTAGCAATGTATCGAGGCCGAGCAACGTGTCGAAGCCAACGAGTCGCTCCAACTTTAACCACAGCAGTATGAATAGGGATTTTAATGCACGCAGCCGAGGTTCTCGTGGCGGTGGTGGTGGCGGGCGTATGCGACGCTAGTACACGCTTCATTGTGGGGGCTAGCTGTTAGTTAGCCTCACATTAGATCCGCGAAGTTTTAGCGACCCATTTGCCGCAGGTAGGCCGTTGTGAATGTTTTCTGACTCAGCCTTTTTTTCGCTAGTTGTGACTTCATACTGAGGGTTGTGCAGTGTTTGGCCTGCAGGTCAATCATACTGACGGCATCGGTTATTGGGCCCTGCCAATCCTTATTGGAGGGCAGGTGAAATTCTGATGAACTGGCGGCAACAATACCCAGCTTCCACAGTTTTCCCATTCTGTCATAGATACGGGTGAGTATCGGAGCATAGCTCGCCGCATCAATAATATAATGTCGCTTTGAGAGTGGGTGGTCACTGTCTCTGGGCGTGGCCTCCAGGTGGTAGACTTTGCGCAACTGCCAGGTAACTTCCGGGAAGCAGCCGCCTTTACCGGAAAACACGATGTCTTTGTAGCCTTCTTTGTCGGCTTTTTGTTGGCTTAGATCCAGCTGCGAATGACCGTATAGGGGTAGCAACATCTCATCGCTTCCCAGCAGCTTCCACTGCATATCCCTGATGCGGCCGTTATAGCCCAGGAAATCTTCTATCATGATGTCGCTGCCCAGAAAGGCATCGGTTTTCTGCCCTGTGGAGATGCGCCTCACCCGGCGTTGGGTGTTCAGATACATCCAGGCCTGCTCCTGGTCACTGTCACGTTCCGCTCGATGAATTAGCAGTTGAGTGTTGCGAATATCTTGCGGACTATTCACGCGTAAGTAGAGTGCCGAGAAGAGTTGGGCAGGGTTGCTTTCCAGTTGAGGAAACGGCGGATGGGAGTGCCGATGCTTGTAGCGGAGTATTGCGCCGTACATCGTCAGAGTGCGTTCGATTTTATCTCTCTCCATATCGCGGTAGCGCCAGATGAAATGTGCAGTTTCGGTTTCGTCCGGGGCGTAGCTATAGCGCATGTTCCACGCCGCCTTAATGCCCGCTTGCGTGTCCTTGGTGTCCAGCGCAGGAAAAGGCCTGCCTCCCTGATAGTTCTCAAGCTCTCCCGACTCGGCGATGAGCCGGGTTTTGCCGGCGTGTTCTTTGGTTGCATCAACATAGCGTGGGTGTGACGGCATGTTCTGTTCTTCACCCAGCGTGATTTGGTACTCATCGGCTCGAATACGAGCACTGACAGATTCATCCAGCCAGGGCGTAAATTGATCCAGATTAGCGCTGGTTATTACCGCCCCCGGTTTTAGTATTGTGGTGTTCTTAGTGTGCAGTAGAGGAGAAAATTCTTGTGAGTCCGTAGTAGGATTTTGCCCGGCTGCCAGGGAGCTTAGAGCCGCGCCAGCAAGTGATAACAGTAGTCTCCTAAATATCAATGACATTTCTCTTTTCCTATGTGTGAGACTTGGCCATTGTGTCCCGGTGACTTAGTTTTTCTACAGGGTTTTCAAAGCATCAATGCCGGCCTCGGCACAGACAATATCTTCCTCTTCCGAGCCACCCGAAACGCCAACTGCACCAATTATTTCATCATTCTCTATAATCGGAACACCGCCGCCAAAAGTAACAACCCTGGGTCGCTCAACGATACCTGCCTGTAACTGTATATTACCAGCCAGGGCGTCTTTCCAGGCCATGGTGGGAAAGCCAAAGCCGGCAGCGGTGTAAGCTTTGTCTTTGGCGATGCCCATTGAGGGGAGGAAAGCACTATTCATACGCAAAAAGGCAATTTCAGTTGCCGAGCTGTCCACAACGGAAACGTTGATGGCAATGCCCAGTTTTTCGGCCTTGGCAATAGCGGCTTGTGCTATTGCACAGGCCGCCACGGTTGACACATTGTTACTGCTGATACTGTGCCGAGTCATGAATTAGGAAACAACGCCCATGAATGAATCTACCAGTACCCTGGAGTGATAGAAAATTGCCTGTCCTACATTGTCGGCCTCCCATGTCAGCACGGGGCTATCGGGATAGCGATAGCTGTCTTCGGCAAACACTTCGTTACGGTTACCCGACGGGTCGTAATAGTAAATGGTCATCCCCCGGGTTAAACCGTGGCGGGTGGGACCCACGTCCAGGGGAATATCTTTCATAGAAATGATATCTGCTGCACGCAACACTTGTTCCCAGGAACCCAGCAGAAAAGAGGCATGGTGTAGTTTGCCCGGCTCTTCGTGACGAATAAAGGCGATGTCGTGCGCTTTGTAACCGCAGGATAAAAAGGCAGCAATTTGAACATCGCCATCGACAACCTGCTCAGCAAGATCCAGGTCTAGCGCCTCGGTGAAAAACCGAACAGTTTCATCGTGGTCGTTGCCATAGAGCAGGCAGTGATCGAAGCGAATCGCCTTCATGCCTTTGATGCCTTCCGGCCATGGTGAAGGGTTGGTCGTAGGAATACTGTTGCCAATTTGTTCTTTTTGGGCATAGAGGTCAAAACGGTGACCGCCGGGTGCGATAAAACTGATGCGCTCGCCGCAGCCATTGAGTTCACCGGCTGGAACACGGCTTGTCTCTACACCGAAGTCTTTGACACGGGATTCGAAGCGCGACAAATCTTGCTCTGTCGCAACTTTGAATGCCATATGGTCCATGCCAGCACGGTCTGAAGGTTCCAGTACGACGGAAAATTTATCGATTTCGTCCCAGCACTTTAAATAAACTCGCCCCTGATCGTCGCGGTCTGTTTCGATTAGCCCCATATTGTCGCAGTAGTGTGTGAGAGCTTCGTCTATATCCAGCACGCGCAGTTGCACGTGTCCGGGGCGCATAATTCCTGTAAAAGCCATAATATTTCTCCAGATAGTTTATAAACCAATATTATTTTTTGGGTGTTACTATTTTCTTGAGGTGTCCCAGCACCTGTAACTGAATATCGGACCGTGGCGAAACACGACAAGCCAACGCTATGCCATTCTCTTCCTCTTGCTCTGAAACATGATCCCTACTCATTTTTTTAACCTGGTACTCACCACTGGTTATCCGCACTTTACAGACACCACAACCACCGCTGCGGCAGCCCACGGGGATTCCCTTTTTACCCAGCTGCTGCATTCCCGCGAGAAGGTGCTGTAATTCCCTGCAGTGAAATTCTTCTCCTGTGTCAGCGATAGTGACCTTGTAAGACACTATCAAATGGCCGCTTATATATTTCTAAACAACGGGCTTTTCTTCTGTTCAGAAGCGCCATCTGCTGCAGTAAGAAACTTTTCCATAAACATATCTTTTTCAAATACCCGGCCACGCATTAGCGCTGTGATGCAGGCGTCTATCATTGGAGGTGGGCCGCACATATAGGCGCGGTAGCCTTCAAACTTTCCATTGAACTTTTCAATGGCCACATCGTGAACAAAACCGGTAGCGCCCGTCCACTCCTCTTCAATGTCGGGGCCTGACAAGCCCGGAACGTAGGTGAAATTGCTGTGCTTTTTCTCCAGGGCTTCGAACAGGTCCCTGTAGTAGAGTTCTTTGAGATTTCTCGCCCCTTGAAACAAAACAATTTCCCGCGTGTCACCACTCTCAAGTAAATCTAGAACCATAGACTTAGGGCTGGAAAGACCTGAGCCGCCACCGAAGAACAACAGGGGTTTGGGGTCTGACTTTCTGATAAAGAAGTGACCATAAGGCGCGGAGAAATCAAGCGTGTCACCCACCTTGAGATTAGCGTGTATCCAGGTTGTTCCCTCACCCCCTTCGATCAAGGCGATATCGAATTCCAGAATGTTTTTGTCATTGGGCGACTGGGCCATGGAGAAGGGGCGTGGGGTATCCAGACCGGGGATATGCAAGTTGGCATACTGCCCGGATTGAAATTCGACACCGTCGCCTTCTACTTCCAGAAAAATACCCAGGATGCGTGGAGTGAGTTTCTCCAGTCGAACGACTTTCCCTGTGTAATCCTGCACCGGAATATTTTCGGCATCCGGCTCCTCTTCGACATCGGCCTCGATAACAAGGTCAGATGTGGGTGTGCAACAACAGGTAAGCGCTTTACCTTCATCGCGCTCAAAATCCATTAGGGCAAAAGGGGAGGCCTCATCACCAATGTCGATATCACCTTCCAGCACATCAACCTTGCAAGTACCACATAAGCCATGACCACAGGCGTGCGGAAGATAGACCCCCTGGCGCAGTGCTGCATCAAGTATAGTTTGGTCGTCTTCAACTTCTATGGTGACGCCCAGAGGCTCGATGGTAACTTCGAAGGACATGGTTTAATACCTCGTGCCGTTAATGCCCATAAGACCTGGCGTCTTGAAGCGAATAAGCGACTTGTGGTCAACCCCATTATCTTTCAGTGATGCCTCCATATCGGGTGAAAATTTTTCGCCATCGACAGTCCACTCCACAGCGGGCCAATCAATTTTGGCGAAATCCGGATGAAGATTAAATACCGGGGTCATTACTTCGGAGATCAATGCCCCGAAAGGCATTTCCGGTGGCAGTGGAAAAGCCTGGGCAGCGGAAAAGATCAGATGATCGTCCCAGCACACATAAACCAATTGGTTGCCGTGAAAATTTTCTACCTTATCTTTGACGATGTCGACATAGCCGTCTCTTGCATTAATCGTCATGTTTTACTCCTGATTTTTAGTTGACGTTGCTGGCCTTTAACCGTTCGCTTCCGTTTTAGCCGGTGTGTCTTTGTCTTTGCCTTTCCACTCCTGCCAGCGTTGATGATCCTGCGAGCCTATATAGTCGCTAACATCTTCCGGGGCGAACTTATACCACTCCAAAACTTCCTCCAGGGTGGGGCCGCCGCAATTTCCCTGAAAAATCTGGTGAACCGGCAGCCAGGCCTGAGTGTATTTTTCCGGTTCATTTTCGAAGATATCTTTGCAGCCATCCGAACAGAAATGATAGCGGTCACCGTTGTGCTTGGTATCCCTGAAGCTGAGCTGCATGGGGTCGGATTCAACCTCGGTGAAGATCATTGGAATCTGACAAACCTGGCACAGTTGTGGCAGACCCTTTATATATTCAAATGTTCCCTCGGCCTTTTGCTTGGCCCAATATTCGAAGCGGGGGCGATAATACTTATCGAAGGTGTCAGGGTATTTTTCTGACAGCCAATCCATTTTCTCTTCTGTGGGGAGAAATGCATGGAAGCCAGTGGCATTGCCCAGAAGGCAAAATACAGACCATACCTGATGGCTCAGGTGTTCGGATTCAGCAGTGGCTAGCTCGTGATACTTTGGCATTTTTAGCCCGTATCGGCCCAGATCTTCAAACAGGGCGCCACCGTTCTCTACGAAATATACTTCCCAGGCTTCTTTCCAGGACATGGGTGAATTGGTAAGCATATAATCCTGCATGGCGGACACAAGCGCTAGCAGGCGGTAGGCGCGCCAGAAGTGCTTATCGATCCAGCCCTGTATGATGGGTAGATTGTCTTCGTGCTGCTCGAGCATAAACTTTATGATTTCCAGACCCAGTGTCATGTGACGTGATTCGTCCGACTGTGCAGAGAAGCCAAAGGTTGTAGTCGCCATGTCGCCGTTATAGGCCGCGCCCGACATAAAGGGCACGAACAATAAATTGGTCAGCACGTACTCGAATGCAAACGAGATCGATGTAATAAACTCGAAGGGTCCCGCAGACTGGGCGTCTTCAATAAATGATTTGGGTACTGACAAATACCATACGCGGTCAAATTGATAGAAAGGATCGTGAAGGCCGTTAAAATGCTTGTTGTAATGGCTGATGGTGTGAATCTGGGTTTGCGCGTGACGCAGTTCGTCGATGGCTTGCATTTGACAGGCAACCCTGGCGCCTTCGCCCCTGAAATGACGCCCCAGGTGAGCAAAACCCTGGTGAGCACCATATTCTAGTGGTGTAACACCCGTCAGAAACAATTTGATTGCGCTAAGATAGCTGGCGTCGGAAAGATTGGTTTGGCCATTGTTCTGGGCGAAACTGTCGATAATCGCGTAGAGTTTTTTCTCTTTTTCAGCCTGGAATTTCCAGTAGGAATCCATGGTGAGGCGGAAGGGGTCTTCCCACTTATCCCAGTCCGTAATTTTTATTCCCTCGAAAGTGTCGTAGGGGAATACGTCATCCATTTTCTGGTACGTTGTCTCCCAGCCCATGCCCCGGGTAAGTAACTCGTAGCGTTTACGTAAATTTAATCTCTTGGCAGCCATGCTTGAACCCTCATCTAGAAATGGTGTATTTGCTTAGTTCCAGCTTAATTCGAATTTGTCGTCATCTTCATCAACATTGCCAGCGATGGAAATAAGCACCAGATGCATTTCCTGTATATCCCACTCGCGACCGATGAGTTCTTCTACTGTCTCGCGCTTTACGATAAGGCTTCCTGCGCGTTCCATGCGCACCATGCCGGGCTGGTATTGCACAATTACGCCGTCATTGTCTTGTTCTATAGCTTCAATAATAGGGCGCGCATCTTCATTATCCTGAACAATGATAAACGCGGTATTTTTTTTGTTTGACATGCTTTTCCCCTTAAACCGTTATGCCTTGCTTACCAAGTCTGGTCAGCAATTCTTTCTTCACTTCTGCAAGTTCATTGGCGCCATCATCACCGAAGGCTTTTATGGCGATGGGCTCGATAGCTTCACATAGGCGGTTTGTCCACTTGTCTACCCACTGCGAGAGCTGTTTCTGGTTTTGCTCGGACTCTGCGGCTGTCACCTTTGCCAGAGCGTTGGTCCAGCGAACTGTTTCGCTGTACCACTCCGACATAAACTCTGTGAGCATGGCGATTGTTCCGCCGCCTTCCTTTGACAGCTTTCTTTCAAAGCGATCCCAAAGCAGAGGGAAAATTAGTCCGTCGAGAATAAAGTTCTGCGCAACCATGAGTTCAAACCAGTCTTTCATGACAAACATGTCTTCAATTGCGTGGCGTAGCTTTTGCCATTCCGGTGCTTCCAGCCAGTCATTCTTGGCTGCATCAAGTGAAGTTGTTTCGTTGCCATCCAATAGCAGGCCAATACGCGAAATGTACTGCGCCATGCCCAGTCGGTCGGTGGCGTTGAACATGGCAACTGAACAGATTGTGGTGCCGTAGCCCTCACTATCGATCTGGCAGTTGTTCATATTCGCGCCCCATTCGACGTGGCGCAATGGAACCAGAATATCTCTAACAGCCTGCCTTACTTCCTCGGGTAACTCGTCCAGCAAGTCGCGTTTGTCTACAAAGGCGTAGTTGTGCTCGGCCACTTCCTGCTGTTTGGCACGGGTAATAGTGTATGTACCGTAATAATATTGGCGTGGATCGGCGAAGCTATACCAGTCCTCCATCACAATGGCAGTGCGGGACGCATCGTAGATTTCGTGGTCTTTGTCCCACAGGGGGCGGTACTGAAAGTTTGCTGTGGGCTGTATGTCATACGCAGCCTCCTGATATCGAGAGGCTGGCCTTTTGTCGCCAAAGCGTTCTTTGAGGTTGCCATAGGTCAGGCGGATTGGAGTAATCNCTTTCGCTGAAATCTCAATACTCATTTTTGCTCCTTCGGGCTATTGCTGGTTATTATCGTTGTCACTGTATTCAGGCACACCAAAGCGCCATTTCAATTTGTCATAGTCGACGGCAGCTTCTTGCTCTACGGTCAGGTGTTTAGCGTTATTCTTTTCGCAAAACTTTTGGAAGTGCTCAAAGGGCAAAACCAGTTCAACATTGATGGTGGGGTCGCCAATGGCGAACTCAAACTCTATGTACTTGTCGTGTAACACATTGGTTACGCGTACATAGCGTTGGCCTTCAATTCCCGCGGGATGATGTTGTGAGTTCTGCATACTTATCTCGTAAGCAACATCTATGCCATATTAAATTATGTGGTCGTTGTTGTTGTCGGATGAGGTGGTGTTGCAGCAGGAGTCCGAGAGCTAAGAACTAATAAATTCAATAAAATCAAATAGATATAAATTATGTAAGTTTTTTTGTACGAGCTGTTTATGATGCTTCTTTTGGCGGGTAGGAGGAACGTGGATGTCTGTGAGTAGGATGAGAACTCGGTAGGAAGTACGGAAATTGATAAGCTGCTGCTGCAAGATTACTACTTTTTATTATTTGGTTAATCTGCCGACGCAAAGGTGAAATTGGCATTCGCAATAGTGACCATCTGATTAAGATTCCAGTTTTGCCAACCGATAAGCGAAGGCGGGACGGGACATGCCCAGCAGGCGAGCTGCCTTGGAAACATTGTTTTGGCTAAGCTCCATTGCTTTTTGCACCAGCATTGATTCTACGTTATCCATTGTAATGGCTTGGTCGAAGATCGTTTCTATCCAATTGTCTGATTGACTGACAGAAGTCGGGTTTACGTCTGGGTAATTTGGTGTCAGTCCGTCAATGGTGGCGTCTGTACTCGCGTGCGATGCGGTTTCCTTGAGATCCAAAAAGAGGGATTTAGCTGATATCCGTTGATTATTTTCGGTCAGTATCACGCTGCGCTCGATGACATTCTCAAGCTCACGGATGTTTCCGGGCCACTGGTAGTCCAGCAATTGGCTCATGGCTTTATCTGAAAATCCCAGTGTTTTGCTAGAATAAAGCGTTTCATATTTATCAACAAAGAACTCGGCCAGTAAAGGGATGTCATCGTGGCGCTCACGCAGAGGCGGTACGTTGAGTGGAAATACGTTTAAACGATAGAATAAATCGGCTCGGAATCTTCCCTGCTTAACTGCCGTTTCAAGGTCTTCGTTGGTGGCTGCAATTACTCGTATATTAATGTCCAGTACTTGAGCGCCGCCAACCCTCTCCAATTCTCGCTCTTGCAGTACGCGCAGCAAGGTTGCCTGGGCGCGCGCCGAGAGTTCGATGACCTCGTCGAGAAATATTGTGCCCTTATTCGCACGTTCAAATCGTCCCTGTCTCGATTGCACTGCTCCGGTGTAGGCACCTTTCTCGACCCCGAACAGTTCAGCCTCTATAAGTTCTTGTGGAATTGATGCGCAGTTGATGGCCACAAAAGGCTGTTTTGAGCGCTCGCTATGATCGTGAATTCCGCGGGCGATTAACTCTTTGCCCACACCCGTCTCACCTGTTAACAATACGGAGGCTTGTGATGTGGCAACCTTATTGGCCAGCGAGCACATGTCTTTAAACCCTCTGGATTGACCCACAAGTTTGGAGAAGATTTTGTGCTCTATTTCATCCATTGGATCGGAGGGTGTTTTAGACTGCAGGTCGTAGAGAATATCGATGAGTGACTCAGAGCCGGAGAAAACCTCATAGTCGGATGGGTCATCCCATTCGGATAGGGGTTTACCAACAACGCGACATTCCTGGTCACCCATGCCTCTGCAGGACACTTCACGGAAGAGGATGTCGATACCAACAATCGTCGTGCTGAAGCCGCTGGCATAGCCCAGCAAACCCCAGCATACGGGTAGGTCGAGGGTACCCAGTTCTGACAGCGCAATATCAACTTCAAAGGAGTTCAGCCAGATATGCTCCATTAGAAAGTGTCCATTGGCGGGGTCAATTTCGAGGATAATGGGCTCGACTTCAGCCATGCCTCTAAGCATATGTAATTGAGGTCCAGCCAGAAACTGGTCAGTTATACTGGCATTGGGTCGAGATTTGCGGGCGAGTTCCGCATCCAGTTGACCGTTTTTGTAGCCTGAGCGCATGAATACGGTCCGCGCGCGGTTTATACCCATTGTGCGCACAACTTCATGCCACAGTGTGGCCAGGGCGGGTACTGTCTGCAGGATACCCCGCTGTTCATCTAGCCAGATTTTTCCCTGTTCGGGAAGAAAATGGACATTGCGGGCTAAATCTGCAGCATCTGGAAGGTGACGATCGATGAGGTGACTCCAGTGGTACTTGTGTCGCAGTGTTCTGTAATTCTTATTTATCAGTGCGCCACAATTAAACGATTTTTCACTATATCATTAAAAAAAAATATTACATAGACACTAAGCTCAATGCGTCGTCCGTGCTTAATGTAATAATTAACCGAATCATTAAAATATATTTTAAGTTAGTGCTGCAAGGTGTATTTTGTTGCGCAAGCAATCTAATGGCTCGATTATTGCTTGCTCTCTTGGAGAGAGGTATGGAGTTACAGGAGTTAGTGTAGAGGTGGAGATGAAATATCAAGTAACTGTAGAACCCTTGGGTACTGTAATCGAAGTTGAACAGGGCCAGACCATTCTAGACGCCGCCCTTCGTTCCGGCTTGGCGTTACCCCACGCTTGCTCGCAGGGCGTTTGCTCCGCTTGTAAAATCGATATAATAGAGGGTGAGGTCGATATTGGGGACGCATCCGAGTTCGCCTTGTTGGACTCGGAACGAGCAGAGAGCAAGTGTCTGGCTTGCTGTGCAACACCGCTGACCGACTTGGTTGTTGAGGCTGCTATCGACTCTGATCCCGATGCAAAAAGATACCCGGTTCTGGACTATCAAAGTGTGGTTACAAACATTGTTGATGTTTCGCCGAATATAAAATCTGTGTTCCTGGCCCTGGGTGATGATGGTATTTCATTTCAGGCGGGGCAGTATATTCATCTGCACGTGCCCGGCTTGGATGGCTTGGGCCAGAAGCGTGCTTTTTCTATCGCGAGTCCGCCTTCATCGCGTAATGTAATTGAGTTGAATATTTCACTGGTAGAAGGGGGTGAGGGCACAAATTACCTGCACAATAAGCTTCAAGTTGGAGATGCATTAAATTTTTCTGGCCCCTACGGACAGTTTTTTCTAAGAGCATCACAACCCGAACCGATTATTTTTCTAGCAGCTGGTTCGGGGTTGTCCGGGGTGAAGTCAATGGTTATGGAGCTAATGGAGAGTAACGATACCCGCCCTATCACACTGATTTTCGGAGCGCGCACGCAAGAGGAGGTATTTTACCGTGAGCTATTTGAACAATACGCCAGGGATCACAGTAACTTTACTTTCCTCTCAACCGTAAATGATGGCCTGTGTGATAGCCATGAGGATGAGCAGTGGGGCTGCATTCACCAGGCTGCGAAAGCGCATTTTGGCGGTGTGTTTGAGGGCTATAACGCCTACATTTGTGGCCCGCCACCCATGGTGGATTCTTGCGTAACAACCCTGATGCTGGGCCGGTGTTTTGAAAGACACCTCTTTGTAGAAAATTTCTATAACAGTGGCAGTAAGCAGCGCAAACCAAAAAATACGATATTCAAAAGTATTTAGCGCGGCTTGGCGCATTCAATAGTTAGCAAAGGTCTGTTAGTTTTTTTTCATGACATGGTTAAAACTAGCGACCTGGCATACAAACTATTGATCAAATCAGTACTCGTCGTGTTGCCCTTTCTTTCAGTGGTATAGCTTTTGCCCCGCTTAAAAGGTGGCATGCCAATTGCATTGTCCAGCTTGCAGGCCAATCTGTAAGTCCAGGAGAGCAAAGACAATGTCCATCAGAGTAATCAAAAACTTTATTAACGGAGAGTTCACTGCGGGTGAATCAGGTAAGACCTATGATGTTCGGACCCCTGTAGACAACTCGATCATCGCCGAGGTTCATGAGGCTGGACAGGCAGAGGTTGATGCGGCCGTTCTCGCTGCCAGGGATGCCATGGTGGGCCCCTGGGGTTCTATGACAGTGGATCAACGCTCTGCTTTACTCAATAAAGTCGCTGACCGAATCGATGAGCGATTTGAAGAGTTCCTCGAAGCTGAGTGTCTTGATACAGGAAAGCCTCGCTCTCTGGCGAGTCATATTGATATCCCCCGTGGCGCAGCTAACTTCCGAATGTTTGCTGATGTTATAAAGAACACACCCACTGAATCGTTTCGCCTGGATACGCCAGATGGTACTGGTGCTGTCAATATCGGTCACCGTGGGCCCAAGGGTGTGATTGCTGTCATCAGTCCCTGGAATTTGCCCTTGTTGCTTATGACCTGGAAGGTCGGCCCGGCTCTCGCCTGCGGCAACACAGTAGTGGTTAAGCCGTCTGAAGAGACACCTTTGACCACAACGTTACTGGGTGAAGTTATGAACGAATGCGGTGTCCCTGCAGGTGTATACAATGTGGTGCATGGCTTTGGCCCCGATTCGGCGGGCGCATTTCTTACGGCTCACCCGGACGTTGATGCCATTACCTTTACCGGTGAGACCCGCACGGGTGAAATTATCACTCAGTCGGCAGCGATTGGGCTGCGTGATGTGTCCATGGAGTGCGGTGGTAAGAATGCGGGAATTGTTTTCGCCGACTGCGATATGGACAAAGCGTTGGAAGGCACTATGCGTTCAGTGTTTGTTAACTGCGGCCAGGTTTGTCTGGGTACTGAACGTATGTATGTCGAGCGATCTATATTCGACGAGTTTGTGCGCCGCTTGGCAGAGCTTGCCGCAGATTTGACCCTGGGCGCGCCGGATAATCCCGACGCTAATATGGGGCCACTAATCAGTAAAGAGCACCAGGAGAAAGTGCTTTCATACTATAAGCTTGCCGCAGAAGAAGGTGCCACCGTCGTTTTGGGTGGCGGTGTGCCAGACATGGGTAGTGAGTTGGCGGATGGCGCCTGGGTAGAACCTACTATTTGGACTGGCCTGGACGATAATGCACGGGTTATCCGCGAAGAAATTTTTGGCCCCTGTTGTCATATACGCCCCTTCGATACAGAACAGGAGGTCATCGCGTTAACCAATGACAACGACTATGGCCTGGCCACCGCTATCTGGACCGAGAACAGCGGTCGCGCGATTCGTGTGGCCGAAAAAATAGACGTGGGCATTGCCTGGGTAAACAGCTGGTTTCTGCGCGACCTGCGAACTGCCTTTGGCGGGGCAAAACAATCCGGTATGGGGCGGGAGGGTGGTGTGCATTCTCTGGAGTTTTATACCGAACTGAAAAATATTTGCATTAAACTTTAGGACGATAATCACGATGGATAAAACACAAATAAAAGAGCTGGGCGATGAGCTGTATGAGGCCCTCAGTAATCGTACAACACTGGCGCCACTGACCGATCGCTTCCCCGATATCACTATCGACGATGCCTACTATATCTCTTTGCAAATGTTGGAGTGTCGCCTGCGCGCTGGTGAAAAGGTTATAGGAAAGAAGATTGGCGTTACCAGTAAAGCCGTACAGAACATGCTGGGTGTATTTCAGCCCGACTTCGGCTATTTGACCGACAAAATGGTTTATGGCAGTGAAATGCCAATCAGCAAGCACCTTGTCCAGCCAAAGGCAGAGGGTGAAATCGCGTTTCGCCTGAAGAAGGATCTTATTGGCCCGGGTATCAGCAACGCCGATGTTATTGCAGCGACTGAGTGCGTTATGCCCTGTTTTGAAGTGGTGGATTCACGCATCGAGAACTGGAATATCAAAATTCAGGATACCGTTGCAGATAATGCTTCCTGTGGGCTATTCGTAATGAACGAAGACGCAGCGGTAGATCCGCGTGATATCGACCTGGCCACCTGCGGCATGGTGGTAACCAAGAACGGGAAAACACTCAGTCTTGGGGCGGGCGCCGCCGCTCTGGGCAGTCCGGTTAACTGTGTCGCGTGGTTGGCGAATACTCTGGGCCGTTTCGATATTCCGCTGAAGGCGGGGGAAATCATTCTGTCCGGTTCGCTGGTACCGCTGGAAGCGGTGGAACCCGGTGACGAGATGACAGTGAGTATTGGCGGTATGGGCAGTTGCTCCGTCACATTCAGCTAATTACAAATATTGTTGAGGACTAATATGAGAACTTTAGATAAGAAAACTGTAGAGGCACTGGCCGAGCATCTTGAGAACGCAGAGCTGGAGCGTCGAGAAGTTATAAAAATCACCGACGAATACCCCGATATGACTTTCACCGATGCCACGGATGTGCAATGGGAAATTCGCCGCCGAAAAGAGGCGCGAGGCAATAAAATTATCGGTATGAAAATGGGGCTGACATCCTGGGCGAAAATGGCGCAAATGGGCGTAGAGAAACCCTGTTACGGCTTTTTAGCGGACTATTTCAGCGTGCCGGAAGGGGGTGAGATTCCCATGTCTGAACTTATCCACCCTAAGGTGGAGGCAGAGTTTGCCTTTATGACAAGCAAGCCTCTGCAGGGTACAGAGGTAACCATCGAGGAGGTTTTGGAGGCTACTGAGTTTGTGGTTCCTGCCGTAGAAATTATTGATTCGCGCTACAAGGATTTCAAGTTTGACCTCACCAGTGTGCAGGCTGATAACTCCTCTTCCACACGCTTTGTCATTGGTGGCAGGCCGGCAAGGCCAGACGAGTTCGACTGGAGTACCCGGGGTGTGGTGATGAGCAAGAATGGTGAAGTGGTAGAGATGGGTGCCGGCGCTGCTGTGCTCGACCACCCTGCGGCGAGCGTGGCAATGCTGGCATCTATGCTCGCAGACCGGGACGAAATAATTCCCGCGGGTACGTTTATCATGACCGGTGGCATTACCGCCGCGGTGTTGGTGGAGGCGGGTGATTCTATTGTTGTACGTTACCAAGACATGGGTGATGTCACGATGAAGTTTGTGTAAGACCAACGCATACGAAACTCAGTAAGGGTTGCGAGGTAGGCAATCTTTGCATCATCGATAACGGGCCTTTCAGGGCCCGTTTTTTTTATTCGTAAGATAGACCTTGGTTAACTCAGGGTTTTATCAAATGGTTAATCTTATGAGGCTGCTCATTAGGACTTCCCTTTAAAGTCGTAGGGAGTGGCTGCCAGGACAAAACTTACTGTACATGTCTGACTTCTAAGTCACTGATAGTACAAGATAATTTTCTTATTTCTCTGTTTATTATGCCATAAGCAATTTGTGGTATGGATATTGCTAATACTTAACTATAAGTAAGTGGGCAGAGTAAAAAAATAAAATGTCAGCGATTCAGATTATTGTCAGTTATGTAAAAAGTGCCTCTATAAGGTTGGCCGCTAGCATTGTCGTGGTGCTTATGGCGAGTGCCTGTGAAGCGCCGTTGAATCTGGATGACGTTGACGATGAAGGTACCAGAGTCTTGCGTCGCTACGATGTTTTTCAATCTGCGGCGGCGAGTGCAGATCATATTGTGGTAGTGAGCTCTGTGGGTGCGGCACTGGTTTCGAGTGACAAGGGTGCAACATGGGAGCGGAACGAATTACCCGGACGACCTCAGTTGATTGATGTGACGGCGTGCGATAGTGGCGATATTTTTGCACTGGACAGCCAGCACCGAATTTGGCAACTGTCGGCCGGTGGCAGCAATTGGACTTCCTCCCTGCTCGACACGCCTGAAAGTACTCTGTCTATTGAGTGTGCACCGGGCAATCGCCTGTGGGTGTCGGCGAGCTTCAGTACCTTATATTTTCGCGATCTGGATGCAGCTGCGTGGCAAGAATATACCCTCAATGAAGATTTGCAGTTCACCGCTGTACGTTTTGTTGACGAGCTTAACGGTTTTGCAGTGGGTGAATTTGGCACCGTTATGTCCACCTCTGACCGCGGAGAAACCTGGTTGATGCAAGAGCCGTTGCCGAACGAATTCTATCCTATGTCTGCAGACTTTCTCGATGTCAATAATGGCTGGGTTGGTGGCCTCGATGGCGTAATTTGGCGTACAGAAGATGGAGCTCAAACCTGGCACCGTCAACTCAGCTTGAACGCCTCCCCTATCTATAATCTTCGGGCGGGTACACATGGAGTATATGCGGTAGGTGGCAGCGGAAAAATAGTCGAATATCTCGATGGTCAGTGGCAGCGAATATCAGGTGCACCGGAGGTGCTTGGTTATCTTCGGGCACTCGTTATCTTGCCGGATGGATCACTTGTCGTGGCCGGCGGCGCCGGAATGCTTTCAACCGTTTCAAGTAAATAGGCTGATTCTTGATGTTAATAAAAATGGGAAACATACGGTGAAAAAGGAAGGTGCGGTAAGTGTTTTTTTTGGCAAGCTTGAACGAGTGGTTTTTTATCATCCGAAGATATTCCTGTCGATAATTTTTCTGATAACCGTCTTTTTTGCCAGTCGGATTCCCTATCTGGAAATGTATTCCAACTTTAGTGATCTCCTGCCACAGGAGCACCCCTATATACAGCTGCACAATGATGTGAAGGACACCTTTGGCGGCGCTAACAATGTAGTGATGGCGGTTTCTGTTGATGAGGGGGACATTTTTAACAGCGCTACGTTGGCGCGAATTCACCGTTTGACGCAGGGCGTGGACTCTCTCCCGGGAGTGAACCATAACCTGGTTCGTAGCTTGACCCATAGGACGGTACGTAAAACCTGGATGACAGAACTGGGTAATATGAACTCCAAGGCTTACTACGATCCCTTGTATCCGGATCTTACCGAAGAGCAATTAGCCACACTTAAACTGGATGTCATGGCCAATCCTACGGTCTATGGCTTGTTGGTATCTCCCGATCTCAAGTCTGCAATGGTCAAGGCAACATTTGTTGAAGGGCAGCTCGACTACGCCGCAATCTTTCGTCAGTTGGGCGAGCTCAAGGATAGTGTTGCGGAGCTCAAGCAATCAGAAACGGCTCCCGGAGTACACATTTACGCGACGGGCCAGCCGGTGTTAATGGGCTGGGTTTATAGTTATTTAAGTCAAATATTTCAAATATTTTTTCTTACTCTGGCGATATTGCTGACGTTGCTGATCGCTTATTTTCGCACCCGGGGATACGGTATTGTGTTGCCAATGGTAGGCGTACTTGTGTCAGCCACCTGGGGCCTGGGTATCGTCTCTCTGCTGGGTTACAACCTGGAC
>JADGEN010000044.1 GCA_016744355.1 Halieaceae bacterium | reverse complement strand
GCGAATACTAGCTTGTCGTTCCTCAAAGGTGCGAAAGTGAGTGAGGGCAATAGCGTGCATATTCATATCATAGTCAGCCAACTCTCCGCGCAACTGTGAGTCTGTGATGCGCCCGTCGTGGTATTCGAGATATTCGCGCGCGGCTGCATTGGGGGCCACCACGGCACGTGGCGTATCACTGCCCATCTCTGCCATCAGTTTTCGCTCGTGCACCAGTAGGGCCTTGGCTATTGACCAGCCTGTGTTGATTTCGCCCACCAGGTTTTCTTTGGGTACTTTCACGTTGTCGAAGAATGTCTGGCAAAATTCTGATTCCCCGCTGATCAGGCTTATCGGATCGACGCTGATGCCAGGTGTAGCCATGTCGATTAGCATAAAACTGATACCCAACTGCTTTTTGGCGCTGGGGTCAGTGCGCACAAGGACAAAAATCCAATCTGCTTTGTCGGCAGCGGTGGTCCAGATTTTGCTGCCATTGACCAAATAGTGGTCACCCATATCTTCGGCTTTGGTTTGTACGCTGGCAAGGTCAGAGCCAGAGCCTGGCTCTGAATAGCCCTGACACCAACGGATCTCTCCGTTGATTATCGAGCGCACGTGTTGCTGTTTTTGTTCTTCGGTGCCGTATTCAAGCAGGGCGGGTCCCAGCATCCAGATACCGATGCTGAAAATAGGCTTGCGCGCACTTATCCGCTTCATTTCCTCTTTGATTACTTTGCCTTCAACAGCGCTGTGGCTGCCTCCGCCGTATTCTTTTGGCCACTCTGGAACGATCCAACCCTGATCGCGCACTCTCTCAAACCATAACTTGGCGTCCTGGCTGGGAAATTCAACGTCGCGCCCGCCCCAGTACTGTTGCTCCGGTGTCATGGGCTGCCTCTGCGACTCGGGGCAGTTAGCCTCGAGCCAAGCGCGCGTCTGCGTGCGAAATTGTTCCAGATTTACCAAGTTACTCTCCTGCTTCGAGCAAAATTCGTGCCTATGATACTGTTGCTTTAGGGACGGTTAAAGGGACACAGCGCAATAGCGGGGCAGATCATGGGTGTGGCTCAATATTTCAGTCTGCGGGACGAAAAAGAACCACAGTAAGCAAAGATAGTTACAAGCGGCTTGTATTGAATCGGGAATCAGAGGGTGTGCGGTATAAAGGGGCGAACCACGCGCGTTGACCAAATTCGGAGCTAGCGGCATGCTTGTGTGTATTCAACAAATGACAAGGTGAAGTTTGATGCAGCGGTTTACAGATAAAGTCGTTTTGGTTACCGGCGCGGGCAGTGGTATAGGGCAGGCCAGCGCTGTGCGTATTGCCAGCGAAGGCGGGGCAGTATTTTGTGTAGATCTCAATGCTCAGGCGCTTCGGGCTACAGTCGAAAAAATTGAATCAGAAGGTGGAATCGCTGTAGCCCACAGCTGTGATATAAGCCAGGAAAAAGAGGTTAATACCTGTATTACAAGCGCTGTGGAGCGCTTTGGCTCACTCTACGCCCTGGTCAATATGGCGGGAATATTGCGCTTTGATGACACGCAAGCGCTGGAATTGGCCGCATGGCAAAAAGTAATTGACGTTAATCTCACTGGAACCATGTTGTTGTGCCGTGCCGCTTTGCCTCACCTGCTTAAAACTAAAGGCAGTATCGTTAATGCGGCCTCCACCGCAGCGCTGGCTGGTTTGCCTTGCGGTGTTGCCTACTCCGCTTCCAAGGGGGGCGTTTTGGCTATGACTCGTAGTATTGCAGTGGAATATGCCAAGCGCGGAGTGCGGGCCAACTGTGTTTGCCCGGGGGACACAAAAACGAATATGACAGAGGGTGTGGCTTTTCCCGAGACCATGGATTTTGACTTGTTACCCCGAATAATGTCTCTCACAGGTGCCAAGGGGCCAGAAACGCTCGCTAGCGTGATTGCTATGCTGGCCTCTGAGGATGGTGCTCATATCACCGGAGAGGATATTCGAGTTGACGGAGGTACTTTGTCCTAAGGAGACTTAAAGTTGGTTATGAAGCGTCGGATACGTTTAGCATTGGCGCCCATATCGCTTCTGCCAACCCTTGAGGCGGAGCGCAGGTCTATCACCGAGCCGTTATCAGTGATTCGCACACGAATGACAATATCGTCTTTAAAGGCCATAATTTTAGTGCTGTCTACAGCTTCTATTTCACCAGCGACCGGATCTGCGCGAGTGATTTTCCAACCCATATCAGCGGCAACTTTTTCTGCCTGCGCATAGGCCTGCGCGAACTCGAGCTTGCTACGCACGGTTTGAATACCTGGGTAGGCGGCCAGCTGCTGCGTTATCGTTTGTGGATCAAGCTCGAGTGAATTAGCGGTTTTATCGCGAATTTCACCGGCCATGGCGAAAACCGGTGGATCTTCGACATCGGTAGTGATGTCGTGAATTTGTGGGTATTTCCCACCGCTTAGTATACCCAGGAAAAGAAGTGTGCCCGGTATCACCAGTAGACTTCTCTTCAGCAGCAGCCTGCGCTGGGTCGCGAAGCCCGGCAATACCAGGCAAAGCAAAAATACGGCAAGCGTTGCAGCGGCACCTATGCTGCACAGGGCGTACAGCACCAGCCCCTGTTGCCACATGCCGGCTCTGATTGTGAACACGCTCACTAGCAGTAGAACCAATAGGGTTATCGCCAGGTAACCGCCCCAGTTAACAATTTTAGAGCCACTCGTATTCTGATTCATGCTGATGATTCTCTGTTGTATGTTCGGTGTGGCAGTTCACATTGTCCGACTGTCAACGGCTTTGTTCTAGTTTAGATGACGATCATTTGAGACTCCACAAACAATCTGATTTACTTTGTGGCAACAAACAACAACAAGGGATGAAGATGGGAAGAGTAGCGGGAAAGGTTGCCATTGTGACGGGAGCTGCCAGTGGCATGGGTAAGGCTGACGCGCAGTTATTAGCCAAAGAGGGTGCGCTAGTGGTGCTAGCCGACTTTAATGATGAGGAGGGGGAAGCCGTGGCGCGGGAGATAGGCGGCGAGGCAATATACCTGCACCTGGATGTTACCTGCGAGGATAATTGGACATCGGTAATAGCGCAGACAATGGAGACTTTTGGGCGTCTGGATATCCTGATTAATAATGCGGGCTTGATGACCCTGGGCAGCGTAGTGGATACCGATCTGGCTGCCTACCGCAAAATTAATTCAGTCAATAACGAGGGCGTTTTTCTTGGCTGTAAACACGCCATCCCGGCGATGACACAAAGCGGTGGTGGCTCAATTATCAATATGTCATCGGTTGCTGCGATGCTCGGAATGTCTTTTTTTGCAGCCTATAGCGCAAGTAAGGGCGCGGTGAGGGCACTCACCAAGAGCGTAGCAATGCATTGTAAAGAGCAGGGCAATGGCATTCGCTGTAACTCGATTCATCCAGATGGTGTGAAAACACCCATGGTAGCTAAAGTTGCAACTGGAAAAGACGCGGTGACGGACGCAGAAGTGGAGAAGCTCGGCGAGCTTGGCAGTCTGTGTGAGCCCATGGATGTAGCTAATATGGTGTTATTTTTGGCCTCAGATGAGTCCAGTTTTGTCACTGGTGCCGAAATGCTTATCGATAATGCATCGACAATAACACCACCTATCATCGGCCCGAATTAAGCCAGTAGAGTAAAGGGTTCGCGCGCGATGCAAAAAGTCATATTTCCCCTTTGGAAGCACAGCTCACTGGCTAGTGATGACTTTCGCGATACGCTGATTGAGTTGTTTCCTGCCAAAATGGTGCAGTGCTCTTCTGCAAAACGCCTGCGTATTACCGTGGTCGATTCCGATGTAGCCATTGCTGCGCCCAAACGTATCGAAAGCTGTCAGCCTCTGCCAGACGCGGTCATTTCAATCTATCTGGATGTCGGGGTGAATAGCTTAAGCAGCAGCGATGATCTGGCGTTGTTCGAATGCGCCCTGCAGGCGTGCACACACCGTTATACCTGCTATGGTGTGAGCGAATCTCAGCCCTTGCCAAACCTGGCTCATGTGTCCGCGCCCGGGCAGCGAACTTACGGTTTTTGTCAGGTCGTTTTTTTACAGAGACCCGAGCGTTTGACGAAAGCGCAATGGCTGGAGTTGTGGCAGGGGCAGCACACGCAGGTAGCCATTGATACTCAGGACACCTTTGCGTACCGTCAGAATATTATCGACACAAGTGTTAGCCCGGACGCGCCTCTATTACACGCTATGATCGAGGAGAACTTTCCTCCCCAGGCTATGACGTCAGACCTGGCGTTTTACGGGGTGAGCAATCAAACCCAATTAGATGAAAATATGGCGGCGATGATGAAAAGTTGCGCCCGGTTTATCGACTTTGACAAGATTGATGTTATCCCTATGAGTGAGTATTTGTTTCAGCCTTGACTGGCTTCCACGGCTTCCACGGCTTCCACGGCTTCCACGGCTTCGTTGCTTACGGGTGCAGGCTGTTCTTCCGGGACCATTGGCAGCGGGATGTCACTCACCTCAACCATAGGTTCGCCTCTGTTGCTAAGCGTTGCGGCACATATCTCTCCGCGTAAGTCGATATCTTTGGAGCTGAGCTCAAACAGCGTATTTACGGCTTCATCCCGGTGCTTTAGGCGCATCACTAAACGCCCGTCACTGCCATCAACCCAGAGCTTTTTCTTACCCCAGAAGTGGCCTAGTTGATTTTGGATAACGAATACGTCGTTCATGTCAGTATGTCTTTTGCCTGATTAATTTTAGCAGCCAGATAATCACTGCCGCCTCTGTCGGGGTGGTTCTTTTGCATCATGGAGCGATGCGCAGCGACAATGTCTTCCTCGCTTGCGCCCTCTTCGAGGCCGAGCACTGCCAATGCCTCTTTGGTGGTCATGTTCGGGGACGATGGTGCAGGAGCGGGCCCTTCAGTGCTGCCTTTGTTGCGTAGTGAGGCCAGCATGGGGAAAAGCTTTATCAGGTGGGGGAGCATTTGTCTGACGCCGACCAGTAAACCCGTAATTGCAGCACCTATCCAGTGCATGCGGCCGGTAACTGTAAGCCCTACGACGATCAGTACAGCAACACCCAGACCAAGCTTTATATACTCTGCCTTGCGCTTTTCGGGGGGCGTGGCCTGTGCCCGTCTGTACAAGATGTACACAACAAAGGCGATTGCCAGTAGCAGTATTAGTCTAGGCATGAAGCATGTACCAGTTGCGGGCGACTCTTAATACGTCTAGCCCAGCTTTCCATTTTCGCTGAGTTCGGTCAAATCGTGGCGTCGCTGTGCCAACTCCAGAATGGCTTCATGTAGTTCGGCGTCAGTAATGGTGTGTTCCTGAGGGTTGTTTTTTACAAGCTCCGAGAGCTTTCGAGTACACAATTCCTGTGCGTTAAATCTGTTGAGTGTCATATTCCTTGTTGCTCTTACGTTGGTGAGTGATCACGAAAGAGGCCAGTGTGGCGCTCCATTGTGACACTGTTGTGACTATATTGTAGTTTTCTGCCGTTTGAAATGTGTTGGGCAGCAGATGAGCTTACACTGTTGGAACCTCAAAGGGGAAGGGGGCGCCACCGATAAATTTTGGCCCCTCTAAATTGGGCCCTTCAGTGCTATCCCATTTCGCTACCCGAAAATGGGCGCTGTGCTTGATTTCAGGGGCCTGCGTGAAGGGTGTTCGAAGGTTTTCCATAGACACCAATTGAACCTTGAGTTCCCTGTCTGTGAATTGTGCAAGTCCGTAACCATTGGCGGTGGTGTCCATATACTTCAGACCCGGATTGGCCTTATTTGGCCCCAGCCAATCTCCCAGTGTTTCTAAACCGGTGCCCGAGTAGGCCATAGAGGCCAGGACGCCATCGAGCATGGTCATATTCCACACAGGTAACAACTGGCGTCCACCAAATTCCATACCTCTGGTTTCGTCATCAGTTTCTGTGTAGACCAGTGTTTTCAGGTCGGAAGAGCCCTTGTCTGCAGCTCCTGCGAGATTTGTGAACACAGGGGAGGAGCTGATGCCCGCACAGGGGAAGTCAAGCAGTACCGCCTTGGGCGTAGAGTTGTCAGGGGAACTGTATAAAGCCCCAGCGCCATGCAAGTGATGATCGCCGGAGAACGAGACCACGCCGCTCACTCCCATATCGGCGAAGTAGTTCGTCAAGTGTTTTACCTCGCTGGGGTAGCCAGCCCAGGCGTCGAGATTGAAAACGCTGTCTTCCATATCTGCAAAAGGGATAGAAGAGGTGTCGAGCTTCATGGAGATCAGCGGCAAGGCATTGCCCCACAGCTTCCAGGTGGCTTTGGATGCTCGCATAGTCTCGAGGAACCAATCTCGTTGGGGTTTCCCCAGTGTGGATCCCGGGTCGCGATCAGCGGCAGGATTGGGAGTTTTGCCATCGCCATAGGGCAGAAGCTCGGGGGGATTACCGCCGTTGTAATCGCGACCGCCATCGGCAATATCGACCAATTTCACGGTATTCAGGGGCAGGCCAAGCGATTGTGCAAAATGTTTTGGCAGGCAGGGCTCACTGCGATAACTGCGCGTGTCGGTGAGAACCAGATCGAGATGCTTGCCCCAGTTCAGTTTGCGGTAAATACACAGGCTTCCCACAGCGGCAGAGTTGTCCGCAGATTCTTCACCACGCAACTTTGCCGCTTGGTAATCGTGGGCGGGCTGCTCCTCCAGTTCGTTTAGAACTGCGGGAATATACTCTGCCCAGGCCCGGTTTGCGTTCAGTTTTCGCTGTGGCTGCGACGCTGGTGTGTCTTCATAGGTGTTGTAACTCTGAAAGTTGTCATTGCAAAATTCATGGTCATCCCAGATGCAAATGAAGGGCCAGCGCGCGCGGGCTTCCTGTAACCAGGGGTCACTGAGGTAGGTTTTATATAAGTGTCGGTAGTCTTCAAGCGACACCGCATAGCGGTTGATATCGGTCTTCTCCCCATCGGGGAAAGGAGGTACGTAGCGCGATTGCTCGCTGCCATCTTCGCGTTTATTCCAACTGCGCTCATAAATAAAGTCGCCAAGATGGAGTACAAACTGAATTTTGTTTTCATCCACGGCCGTTTTGTCATCGGCGATCATCCTGGCCCATGAGCCGTAGTAAGCCTGCTCGTAACTCTGGCAACTGGCAAACGCCAGAGAGACACTTTTTTTCTGCTGGGCCCCCGGCGCTGTTCGAGTTCTGCCGATGCGGGAACTGGCGCCCTTTGGCCCCAAAAACCGGTAGTAATAAGTTGTGTCCGCTGCCAGCCCGCGAAGGTATGTTCTTATTGTGTAGTCGCTGTCTGGCCCGGTGTTTAACAGGCTCTCGACAAGAATGCTGGAAAAGTCTTCTACAGGACTCACCTGTAGCAACAATTGAACGTTTTCGATTTTGGTTTCCGGTTCGGCCCGTGTCCAAAGTACTACGGCGTCTTTCTGGGGATCGGCCGAGGCAACGCCCTGAGGAAAACTGATGTTTGGTGCAGAATCGGGAATCGCAGCCCTCGCCGCTGGAGTTAGCGGCACGGTGAGTAAAAATGTACCGCTGGATATGAGGCTGAGCACGGATCGACGGGTGAGAGGCATGAAAAATATCTACTCAAATGAATATGGGTAGACTATACCCGCTATAATCCGCAGATCAACAAGGAGACGCCGTCATGTCAGCCGCAAACACACACTTTGTAAATGGAAATCCCCTGCACCCTCCCTTCCCTGAACACATGCAGCAAGCTTTGTTTGGAATGGGCTGTTTTTGGGGAGTGGAGCGAAAGTTTTGGCAGATCGCAGGGGTGTTCTCTACCGCCGTTGGGTATGCTGCTGGTAGCAATGCCAATCCCAGCTATCAGCAGGTTTGTACCGGTACCACCGGCCACAGTGAAGTTGTACTGGTTATATTTGACCCGCAGATAGTCGGCTACGCAGAGTTACTCAAGCTATTTTGGGAGGGCCACGACCCCACTCAGGGGATGCGACAGGGAAATGATATGGGTAGTCAGTACCGATCGGGTATTTACACCGTTGATGAGGAGCAACAGCGCACAGCAGAAGCATCCGCACAATCCTATCAGCAACAACTGAGTAGTCAGGGATATGGCGACATCACCACCGAGATACTTCCCGCGCCCACGTTTTATTATGCCGAAGAGTATCATCAGCAGTATCTGGCAAAGAACCCTGATGGCTATTGTGGTTTGGGTGGCACTGGAGTGACTTGCCCTCTGTGAGTGTCGGCGTGAATAAGCTTCAAACTATGAGCCGTTCGCCAGAAATTATGCTGCTGGCCATGGCTTTTGTCATGCCTCTCACATTCTCTGTGTGGAATGCGCTGCTCAATAACTTTGTGGTGGAAGCAGCAGAATTCAGTGGGCGTGAAATCGGAATACTACATAGTCTGCGAGAAATTCCGGGGTTTATGGCATTTACTGCCATTTTTGTACTAGTACTTCTGCGTGAGCAAACCTTCGCGCTGTTGTCTTTGTTGGTTATGTCGGTAGCGGTGGCGGTGACGGGATATTTCCCCTCGGTTGTAGGCTTATATGCGACTACCGTTATCATGTCGATAGGCTTCCATTATTTTGAAACGATGAATGAGTCACTAACCTTGCAGTTTCTCCCGCATTCCGATACCGCTCATTTTATGGGGCGCGCTCTCGCGGTACAATCCGTCGCCTCATTATTTGCCTATGGGTCAATTTGGGTTTTGATGGGCCAACTGGAGGTATCCTATAAGGCTATGTACCTCATTGCCGGGGGGCTGGGGGTGTGCATAACTCTCTTGATATGGTTTGTTTTCCCCCGCTTTGAGTTGCACACCGTCCAGCACAAAAAGATTGTTCTACGTAAACGCTATGGTTTGTATTACGCGCTGAAGTTTATGTCTGGCGCCCGACGGCAAATTTTCATGGTGTTTGCAGCGTTCATGATGGTGGAAAAATTTGGCTATAGCGTTGCTCAAATCAGCAGCCTGTTCTTGCTCAATTACCTATTCAATCTGGTGTTTGCTCCCAGGATAGGGCAATGGATTGCTAAGGTCGGAGAGCGCACAGCATTAGTGTTTGAATATACGGGGCTATTTATCGTATTTGCCTGCTATGCAGTGGTCGACACGGCTTGGATGGCTGCTTCCCTGTACGTGATAGATCATTTTTTCTTTGCATTAGCTATTGCTATCAATACGTATTTCCAGAAAATTGCAGATCCAGCAGACATCGCCTCAAATGCCAGTGTGAGCTTTACTATTAGCCATATCGCTGCAGTGGTAGTGCCCGTAGGCCTGGGCTATGTCTGGTTGGTTTCGCCATCGGCAGTTTTCTGGGTGGGTGCGGCTTTTGCGGCCATCTCATTTGGTCTCGCTTTGATGGTTCCACAGCAACCGGCTCCCGGTAGGGAAGTGCAACGTTTTAGACATGCCTGAGCAACTTTCTGAAGAGGCGTCGCAGCGGAAAATACTGCATGTCGATGCCGATTCATTTTATGCTTCGGTAGAAATGCGTGAAAACCCGGAGTTGCGTGGAAGGCCCGTTGCGGTGGGTGGAAAGGCGCAACGCCGCGGTGTCATCGCTACCTGTAACTACGAGGCGCGTAAATTTGGTGTGCATTCTGCGATGGCTTCTTCGCGGGCTACGGCTCTGTGCCCACAGCTGATTATCGTGCCGCCACGCTTTGAATTATACCGAAGTGTTTCCCGGCAGTTTCATGAGGTTTTCCGGAGTTATACCAAAATTATTGAACCGCTCTCACTGGATGAGGCATTTCTTGATGTCAGCGAATCCAGCTGTTGTTCGGGGAGTGCAACCTTGATGGCACAGGAAATTTTACAGCGCATCAGTGACGAACTAAATCTGACGGTTTCGGCCGGGGTTGCGCCCAATAAATTTTTGGCGAAGGTTGCTAGTGACTGGAATAAACCCAACGGAATTTTTGTTATTCCACCTGAAAACGTCGCGGCTTTCGTGCTGGATTTGCCAGTAAAGAAAATAAACGGTGTGGGTAAGGTTACTGCTGCACGTCTTAAAAAAATGGGCGTAGAGACCTGTGCAGATTTACAGGCAGTGCCGCTGAACGACTTGTTGCAGCGCTTTGGAAAATACGGCAAGCGGCTTTCTGAAGTGGCTAGAGGTGTTGATAATCGCCCCGTACGGTCTACGCGAACCCGAAAGTCTATTAGTGTCGAGCATACTTTTGCGGAAGATATCGCTGCGCTGTCCGCGATGTTGGAGGCGCTTGATGGTATTGTTGAAGAGCTTGATAGGCGCTACGAGAAAATTAGTGACAGTTATTTTCCCATTAAGCGTGTGGTCAAAATAAAGTATGCGGACTTCACCCAGACTACTCTGGAAGAGGGGATAGGTTCCAGTGGGGAGCGCTGGTGCGACCCGCCTCAATTTCGCCGCCTATTGCAAGCGGCCTGGCCCAGGGGCGCCAAACCTGTTCGCCTGTTGGGTGCTGGTTTACGATTACAGCCCGCTAAACATACCGATAGCCCTCAAATTTTGCTGGTGTAGGCTCGAAAGTTTAAACAGCAAGCTCGAAGTCCAATCAGGCTTTAAAATAGTCGTCCGATTAAACTGGTAACCGCGTTCTCAACCCGTAGAATACGGCTGCCCAAAGAAACAATGTCGCAGCCGGCTTCCCCGAGTTTTTCTACCTCGTAGGGAATAAAACCACCCTCGGGACCGATCACCAGAAGCAGCTCGCCGCTGATGCCGCGTGGACACAGAGTGTAGTCTCCAGGGTGGGCGGCAAGTGCCTTGCGATTGCCGATGAGGCCTGGAAGTTCGTCTTCCACAAAGGGCTTAAAGCGCTGATGCAGGTGTAATCGGGGTAGTACGGTGTCTCGCGCCTGCTCCAGGCCCTGCACAAAATATTCTTGTACTTTGTCGTTCTCCAGTGCGGGTGTTTTCCAGTAGCTCTTTTCAACCCGGTAGCTATTGATCAGGTGAAGGTCGGGCACGCCTAGCTCCGCAACCGCGCGCAAAATACGGCGCAGCATTTTGGGTCGGGGAAGTGCTAGTACCAGAGTGAGAGGCAACTTGGCAGGTGGCGCAAAACTTAGCTCAACCGACACGAGGATTTTATCGCTACTTATGGATAAGATTCTCCCCACGCCTAGCTTTCCATTGAGCTCACCGACGCGCAGGGTTTGATTCACTTCAACTTTAAGTACGTTTGTGAGGTGTAGCACTCGATGGTCACAGATTGTTATCTGCCCGGGGCCCGTCATGTCTGCATCGGAATACAGCAGGGTATTCATTGGCTACCTGTCCTGCGGGATACTTGTTTAAGTTCTTTCACGTTGTCTTCATGAATCTCTTGATTGATCCGGTAGATAAAGATAACGGTAATCGCTCCCATGTAAAGTAAAAAAACGAGAGGGGCGTAGAGCAGGCCGAGATTGAATAGTATCTCGGGTTCAACCAGTCCGGGCTGCGCGTCCTTGGGGAAATTGACTAAAGAGAGCAGGCTGGTGGCTATGAGCACACCGACACCGGAGATGCTTTTACTGATAAAACTTCGGGCTGCAAAGAACACACCCTCGGAACGCCTCCCTGTACTTAGCTCACTCTGTTCAACAATGTCGGTAATCATGCTGTCTATGAGTATGCCCGAAGTGATAATCATAGTGACGTCTACGAACTGAAAACCCATCAGTGAGTAGAATAACTCATTGGTTCCATTGTCTGGAAAAATGCCCAGCGAGCGCAAAACCACGGGTAGAGGCGTAAGTGCTGCAGCTATAAAGCCCACTGAGATTGCCGCCGTTCTTTTGCCCAGCCGACGGCTGATTCTGGGTGCAATGATCATGGCAAATGCGGCGGCCGCAAATAAGGTGGCGGTCATCAGGGCAATTTGCTGATTGTCCAATTCCCAGTAGAAAGTGTTGAGATAAATACTCAGTGAGGTGATAACGCCGGCCGCCAGGGCGCTGCACATAGCCGATAAAAAAATGGCGGCAAATGAGCGATTGCGTAAAGTCTGCAGCGTCTGCCTCGCGATGACTATCGGTCCGCTGTTTGGCGTGCGCTCCGGCTTTCGCAGTTGCGGAATATAGCGATGGGTGCCCAGAGAGGAGAGTAAAATGGCACTGAGCATAAGTACGCTGGCGATCAGGCCGTAGGTTTGGTATCCCTCGCGATTCAGTACTCCCACAGGGTATTGTTCGGTGGGAACCAATAGCACCATGTAGGTGAACACCGACAGCCCCAGCCCGCCCCACCAGCCAAAGAAATGCCTTAGACTGAGAAAGATAGTGCGCTGGTGGTAGTCGTCAGTAAACTCTGCGACCAGTGCGGAACTGGGTATCTCGTAAAATGTAATGCTGGTTCGGACCAAAATCGCCATTACTAAAAAGTACAGGAGTAGGCCCTCGCTTGTTAGTCCCGCAGGTGGTGACCAGAGAAAATAATAGAGTATGGCCACCGGCACAGCGGAAGCATACATAAAGGGGTGGCGGCGTCCCCAGCGACTGTGAAGATTGTCGGAAGCACTGCCTACGATAGGGTCGCTCAATGCGTCTACCAGCAGGGCGATAAATATTGCGGTTCCCACCAGAGATTGAGGTAGGCCCAATACCTGATTGTAGTAAATGAGTAACAGATAAGAGAAGCCATTTGACTTGATGCCATAAGCAACTGCGCCCACGCCGTACAGCAGTTTTGTCGATAGGGATGTGGTTGACGGTGGTGCCCGCAATGCTGTCATTTAGTGTTTTCTTATTATGGTGGTCTTGTCGATCCAAGAGCTATACTAATGGGTCTCACTCACAATTGCTCGGACCATTTTTCCCGGGTCTACAAGCCAAGGTTATGTAATGACTGTATCTATTGAACGACGCGATCGGGTAACTATCGTAACTCTGTCGCGTCCCGAGGTTAAGAACGCAGTCGATGCCGCGACAGCTAGCGAGTTGGCCGCCGCCTTTCGAGAGTTTGAAGAAGATGCCAATAGTGACGTGGCGGTTTTCTACGGTGATAACGGCACGTTTTGTGCTGGAGCTGATCTTAAATCTATCGCGAGCGGCGGCGAGCCTATGACGGGACTGTCTTTCGAGGGCGATGGACCCATGGGGCCCAGCCGAATGGTATTGAACAAACCCGTTATTGCGGCAGTGTCGGGTTACGCCGTTGCCGGGGGCTTGGAGTTGTCTCTGTGGTGTGACCTGCGTGTGGTTGAGCAAAGCGCGGTAATGGGCGTGTTTTGCAGACGCTGGGGCGTACCTCTTATCGATGGGGGTACGGTTCGCTTGCCGCGCCTCATTGGGCATAGTCGCGCCTTGGACCTTATTCTTACAGGTCGTCCTGTAAATGCCGACGAGGCACTGCAAATGGGCCTGGCTAATCGCGTTGTTGCCGACGGCGAGTGCCTTGATGCAGCACTGGAGTTGGCAGGCCAATTGCTGCAATACCCGCAAACCTGTTTGCGCTCGGATCGTCTCAGTGCGTATGAACAGTGGGATTTACCCTACGAGCAAGCGATGCGGAATGAATTTGAGCGTGGCATGCAGGTTATTGAGTCAAAAGAGACTGTTACCGGTGCCACTCGCTTTGCATCCGGCAAGGGTCGCCACGGGAATTTTGAGGACCTCTAGAAGTCCGGCGCGCATTCACCGCTTATCCAGCGCCCAGTGCCGGGGTGAGTGAAGGCCAGGGTTGCCGCATGTAGCATCAGGCGTTCAGACATCGCTAGTGCCTCCGGGTGGGCGTACATGTCACAGCCCAATATGGGGTGTCCCAATTCACGCATATGGATGCGCAGTTGGTGGGATCGCCCTGTGACTGGCTTGAGTAATAGACGGCTTCTATCGCCGCTGCGTTGTAATACTTCATAGCGAGTGAGCGCTTGCTTGCCCCGTTCGTGGCAAATTATCTGTTTAGGCCTGTTGTTCCAGTCCGTCGCGATGGGCAGGTCTATTTCTCCGTGATCCGCCTCGACCTCACCGTAGACTATTGCGTAGTAGGATTTCTCTACCTTACGCTCCTGGAATTGCCTGCTGATATGCGAGTGTGTGGGTTTATTGAGCGGAATAACCATGATGCCTGAGGTGTCCAGATCTAGTCTGTGCACCATGCTGGCCGATGGGTAGCGCTGTTGTAAGCGGGTAATCAGGCAATCCTTGTTTAGCGGGTGCCGCCCCGGAATACTTAACAGCAGGTGTGGTTTGCGTATCAATAGCAGGTCTTCATCCTCATAGAGAATGGCAATTTCTTCCTGACTGTGAGGCACTAGATAAGGTTGATCAGACATGGCATGGTACTTTAGAGATTGTGAAGTAAATGTAAACCTTTTGTGGGGGCTACGGCGTAGTGGTGGAATGGGAATTATCGCAGGGTATTCAGGAGTTGCTGCCCGAGGCGCGTATGGAGGCCACGGCTTTACCTCATTATCCCGAGCTTCAACTGTTTCTCCTGAATGACGATTATCCTCAACACGGTCTTCCTGCCGAGGTCGTGACACAGTTAATGGATAACCCTTTGTACTGGATTTTTTGCTGGGCATCCGGGCAGGTTTTGGCCCGCTTCCTGCGAGATGATCCGTCATGGGTAGCGGGCAAACGTGTGCTCGATTTTGGCTGTGGCTCCGGTGTCGTGGCTATCGCTGCGGCACTGGGTGGAGCGCGTGAGGTTATAGCTTGTGATATAGACCCATTGGCGCTAACAGCAACCCGCCGCAATGCCCGGTTAAATGCCGTCGACATCACACTGGCGAGTAATTATTTTGATGTAGAAGGTGAGATCGACCTGATTATTGTTGCTGATGTGCTCTATGACAGTGAGAATCTTATCTGGCTACAACGGTTTGTGGAGCGCTCGGGCACAGTCTTAATTGCCGACTCGCGGGTGAAGGACTTCAACTACCCACCCTATGTGCAAATTGAGCAGTGTGAGGCCTGTACCTTACCCGACCTTGATGAGTCCAGAGAATTTCGCGATGTGCGCATCTATCATGCCGGTCCTAACTGGGAGTTGTAGCTGCTCGAATTAGCTCAAGATAGAGCGGTAAGCCTTCACTGCATTATCCAGTCCCATGCGAATAGCATCTACCGTTAGGGCGTGACCTATAGACACTTCCAGCAGACCGGGTACAGTGGTGAAGGCGGGGAGGTTGTGTAGATCCAGGTCGTGTCCCGCGTTCAATCCCAGGCCCACCTCCTGTGCAACTTCGGCTGCCTCGATAAACTTATCGAGCGTAGCCTCGACATCGTGTTGTGTTCGACAGGCGTCGGCATAGCTTTCGGTATAAAGTTCGAT
Organism: Halieaceae bacterium; assembly: GCA_016744355.1. Taxonomy (GTDB): domain Bacteria; phylum Pseudomonadota; class Gammaproteobacteria; order Pseudomonadales; family Halieaceae; genus JBALVT01. Next base: position 9,739 of record JADGEN010000044.1, on the reverse strand, counting down.
GCGGTCGGCTCCGGTTTGAGCAGCCAGTCGAATTTGCTCGGGGTCGGGGTCCATAAACAGGCTGGTGCGAATACCCAGGGCTTTGAGTTCTTGCACCAGAGGCGCAACAGTATCGCCGTCACGTTTTAGGTCGAAGCCATGGTCAGAAGTGAGCTGGCCGTCACCGTCTGGAACCAGAGTACATTGTGCGGGGCGTATTTCCTTCACCAACGCCATAAACCCCGGATAATCCCCAACACCTGAGCGGTCACTTTTACGCGGACCGGTCATGGGGTTGCCTTCGATATTAAATTCAATGCGCTCGCCGGAAGCATCTTCGGGCTGCAGTAAGCGGGCCAGATCGAAACAATCAAGCACCCGTATATGACGTTGGTCGGGACGGGGGTGCACTGTAATGCCGTCGGCCCCCGCGTCCAGGCACATCTGTGCGTGTTGCGGGATATCAGGATTAGTCGTGTCGCGTGAGTTGCGTATCAGCGCTATCTTATTCAGGTTGACGCTTAATGCGATCACAGCAGGCTCTTACGCTTTATTTCAGTGATGATGATCGCTTCAACGGGCACGTTTTCATAACCGCCTATCTTGTGTGCGGGGGAAGATACGATGAAATCAACGACATCCAGCCCGCTGGTTACCTCGCCAAAAACGGTATAGCCAGGTTTTCCAGGCGCCCAATCAAGGCCCAGGTTAGTGCTCTGGTTAATAAAAAATTGGTTAGTAGCAGAGTCGGGGTGGTTGGTACGGGCCATGGCAACAGTGCCGCGCGTATTGTGTAGTTTGTTTTTGGATTCGTTGACGATGGGATCGCCGGTTTCCTTCTTTGTCATATCGGGGAGAAAGCCACCACCTTGAATCATAAACTGCGGAATGATCCTGTGGAAAATGGTGCCATTGTAGTGTCCGCTGTCTACATAGTTGAGAAAATTCTCGACGGTTACGGGCGCTTTGTCCCTGAACAGGCGCAAACTTATATCGCCGTAATTGGTCTTGATGACGACCTCCGGGTTGGGAAGTCCCGAGCTTTCAGCCTGGGCCAAAGTAGGAAGTAGTATGAGTAGAGAAAGGGCTAGTATTCTTAACATGGCGAAGAGGTCCTTTAATGTGTGAGGGAAATGGCTGGGTTACGCCCAGTCAGAATTTCGGCGACGCTTGGGCCACAGCCGGGGGACTGCCAGAGTAATGATGACGCCAAGCAATACAGCCAGTGCACCATTGATGAATGCATCGCTTGCAAGGCGATCTGTCAGGCGTTGGTTCTCAGCGCGAATCATTTCTAAATCCGACTTCAGTGTTTCTGACTCTACAATTAAACGTCGATTGTCGGTATCAAGTTGAACGGCATTTCCTGAGATTTTCTTCAACCCTGCCAATTCTCTGGTAACTTTATCCAACTGGCCGTCGGTGCTCTGAATCTGGTTGAGGACGTCCACGCGTTCGGTTTTCAGAGTTGAAGTCTCGCTTGCCAACTCGGTGTTTTTAGCCTCCAGTGTGGCGACTCTCTGCTGTGCTTTATCGAGTTTGATCTGTGCGGGCACGCTGTCCATCAGGTACTGGACTCGAATCCAGCCTTTTGTACCTTTCTCTGTTGTAATTTCAGCGAACACGTCATCATCAGACCGCCTACTTATAACAAGGCGCGTGCCAGAGGGGATGCCCCGGTGGGTGATTCGATATTCGCCACCAGGACCGCTGCGCAGTGGGATATATTGAACGTCGCTGACATAGCGCACGTCCTGAGCGTAAGCAGCACTGGCGCAGAGGGCCAAAATGGCCAGCAGGGGTAAAAATGTTCGCAAAATGGTGTCCTTTTTAATCCGGGTTCTTCGCGGGATTGATAACAGCGTATTCTAAAGGCTTGAGCGTGTGGATTACAGCCCTGTATCGACTAAGATTCAGGGCAGTGCAAGTTTGAAAGGTTTTACTGTGACCTTACTGAATACACCCGCAGCCAGATAGGGGTCTGAGTCTGCCCAGGCAGTTGCACTTTCCAGACTGTCAAATTCTGCGACAATAAGGCTGCCGGTAAATCCGGCTTCTCCCGGCTCCTCGGTATCCAGGGCGGGGTGTGGGCCCGCTGCCAGTAATCGACCCTGATCGACCAGGTGCTGTATGTATTCCAGGTGGGCGGGGCGCGCTTGTAGGCGCAGAGGAAGACTGTTTTCTACGTCTTCACACAGGATTGCATAGTACATGGAGGCTCCTCGTTTTCTACGCGGCCGGTTCGTCGTCGGCCTTTTGTTCGTTGTTTATTTCTTCTTTCAGGTGGGGGCTGATAAGAAAGGCGCTTAAAAGGGTTAATACCACTGTGAAACCGATGGATGAGTACAGCTTGTAGCTGACCCAGGTGTCTTCACTGAAGTAGTAGGCAACATACAGGTTCAAGGCGCCCACAATTGCGAAGTTTGCCGTCCAGATGAGGTTGAGCCGTCGCCAGGCTACATGAGGCAGCTGCAGCTGGCTGCCCAGTGTTCGCTGCATCAGGTTCTTTTTGCCGATAAATTGGGAGGCGCCAAACGCCAGGGCCAGAGCCCAGTTAAAAATAGTGGGTTTCCACTGGATGAACATCTGGTTGCGGAAGAATAATGTTGCCCCGCCGAAGATCAGCACCGCCAGCAACAACCACATTTGTCGTTTCTCGACGCGCCTGGAAGTCACAGCGCTTAAGACAACCCCTGCGAGGGTGGCGGCCATTAATACAGCGGTGGCGGAAAAAATACCGTCCAGGGTGTGAGTCCAGCCGCCTAACTCAACAGTAGTACCCTTCATCTGGTACACGATAAAAAACAGGACGATTGGGACGAATTCAGCCAGTTGCTTCATTGTATTTTGTCTCGTTGGATTAGTTACATCATAGCTCTGACTTGACAGCAGCTGTTACCATAGGTTCTTTACTCGAACAGGGTACGCAAGTTGCTAATCGACTTCCATAGTCATACTACCGCATCAGACGGCGCTCTAAGCCCCCGCGAACTAGTCGATCGGGCACTAGCGGCAAATCTGAGCCAATTTGCTATTACCGACCATGACACCATGGCCGGCTACCGGGCAGCGGCTGAGTATTATACGCATAATCCAGGTGAGATGAGGCTAATTCCAGGTGTAGAATTTTCCTGTCGCTGGTCGGGCACTACAATTCATATTGTTGGTCTGGGTGTGGATGGACAGCATCCTGCGATGGAGCAGGGGCTGAGCCTTCTGGCACGCGCAAGAGTGGAACGCGGAAAAAAAATTGGCGAGAAGCTGGCAGCGAAAGGTTTTTCTGGCGCCTATGCGGGGGCTAGCGAGAAAGCCGGGGAGAGTCAGTTGGGGCGGCCCCATTTTGCCGCCTGGATGATAGAGCAAGGCCATGTAAGTGATTTTAATCAGGCGTTTGATAAGTATTTGGGGCAGGGCAAAATTGGCGATGTGAAGGCGTTCTGGCCCGAGCTGGCAGAAGTGACCGGCTGGATTGTGGCATCGGGTGGAGTTGCCGTTATCGCTCATCCTTTAAAGTATCGATTCACGCGTATGAAATTGCGCCGCATGGTCAGCGACTTCAAGGCTGCTGGGGGGCTTGGCATTGAAGTGCTCAACGGCAGACAGACGCCCGACCAGACCTCCCAGCTCAAGCGTATGGCACTGGAGTTCGAGTTGGAGATATCGGGGGGCAGTGATTTTCACCGGGATAGCACCTACAGCCCTCAACTCGGTGTAGAATTGGGGAAAGTGGGCAGTCTGCGAGGCGTTTGGCAGCGTTGGACCAAGCCGGCACAGGAAGAGAGTAGCGAAGCGTGAGTCAGTTTTTTCAAATTCATCCCGAAAACCCGCAGGCGCGATTGGTGCGGGAAGCCGCGGATATCATCCGCGGTGGAGGGGTTGTGGTTTACCCCACCGATTCGGCCTACGCCCTGGGCTGCCATATTGGCGATAAGAATGCGTTGGAAAAAATTCGACGTATTCGCAAGCTCGATGCCAAACATAACTTTACCCTGGTGTGTCGCGACCTGTCTGAAATAGCCACCTATGCCAAAGTCGATAACACGGCCTATCGGCTCCTCAAGCACAGTACGCCTGGTCCTTATACGTTTATTCTGCGTGCAACTTCTGAAGTGCCTAAGCGCCTGATGCAGGCGAAACGAAAGACCGTGGGTCTGCGCGTGCCAGAAAACAACATTACACAGGCTATTTTGGCTGACCTGGGTGAGCCCATGATGAGTGTGACGCTGATTATGCCCGGTGAGGAGTATCCACTTATAGACCCCTACGATATTCGCCAGGTGCTGGAGCACGATGTCGATCTGGTAATCGATGGCGGCTACTGCGGAATGGAGGCGACAACGGTTATCGATCTGGCTGATGAAACACCGCTGGTATTGCGCGCAGGCAAGGGAGATACCGCGCCATTTGAGAATTAGTCAGGTATACTTGGCCATCCACACCACATGCCATATGGCCAGTCAGTGAACGAATCGACACCAGAACAAACTCAACAGATACCTGCCGATGTCGTTGCTCAGGAACAGGCGCTGGCTGAGCCGGGTATTATGCTGCCCCAGTCACCTCAACAGGGCGAAATGCCCTTTGCCGTAGTGATGGGCAAGGCGGTAACCGAGCTCCCCAAAGATTTATATATTCCCCCTCAGGCATTGGAAGTCTTTCTTGAAGCTTTTGAGGGTCCGCTAGATCTGCTGTTGTATCTTATACGGCGCCAAAACCTTGATATTCTAGATGTCGATGTTTCCGAAGTGACCGAGCAGTACATGCACTACGTTGACCTTATGGATGCCATGCAGTTTGAGTTGGCCGGTGAGTACCTGCTAATGGCCTCCGTGTTGGCGGAGGTAAAATCGCGTATGTTGCTGCCGCGTTCCTCCGATGTAGACGAGGACGAGGAAGACCCCAGAGCTCAACTGATACGCCGCTTACAAGAATATGAACGCTTTAAGAAGGCGGCAGCCGATATAGACGAAATGCCACGCCTGGGTCGTGACACCTGGGTGGGTAGCGGTAATCCTCCTGATTTAAATCGGGCCAGACCAGATCCCGATGTTGATATGCGTGATTTGCTCTTGTCATTGAGCGAAGTTTTGCGCCGGGCAGATATGTACGAGCACCACCATGTGTCCAGAGAGGCGCTGTCCACCCGGGAGCGAATGTCTCAAGTGTTGGAGCTATTGGCGGGGCAGCAGTTTGTACCCTTTGTTTCGTTGTTTTCTGCAACCGAAGGACGCCTCGGTGTTGTCGTCACCTTCCTGGCAATCATGGAGCTAATCAAGGAATCACTGGTGGAAATCGTACAGACCGAGTCCTTCGGTCCCATCCATATTAAGGGAAGGTCGGAATAACATGTCAGAGACCGGGTTGCTGCAAATTATAGAGGGCGCGTTAATGGCAGCGGGTAAGCCCCTGACCGTTGCGCAGATCATCGATTTGTTTGATGAGCAAGACCGTCCCGAAACCACAGAGGTTCGAGAGGCGCTAAAAGAAGTGGCTGAGCGCTGCGACGGACGCGGCTTTGAGTTGACGGAGGTCGCTGGTGGTTTTCGCTATCAGGTGCGCCAGTCTCTCAGTACCTGGGTTGCGCGTTTGTGGCACGAGAGGCCGCAAAAATACTCGCGAGCTATGCTCGAAACACTCTCACTTATCGCCTATAGACAACCCATAACGCGTGGTGAAATTGAAGAAATTCGCGGCGTTGCCGTGAGTTCAAATATCATTAAAACACTGCATGAGCGCGAGTGGGTCAGGGTGGTGGGTCACCGCGACGTACCCGGTCGCCCGGCGATGTATGCAACCACCAAAATCTTTCTCGATTATTTTAACCTCAAAACACTGGATCAACTGCCCGCGCTGGCCGAAATTCGCGACTTCGACACCTTGACTGCCGAGCTGGGTTTTACAGATTTTCCATCCGAGTCTGCAGCGGAGACTGAGTCTTCGCCTGACAATGACGACGTGCCCACTGAGCTGGAGGCCAGCAATGATCCCGTTCAACAAGACACCGGTCCCGAGGCGCCGCTTACGGTGGTGGACGGATCAGAATTATCCGAGGCTGATGATGAAGCTCCCGAGCTCCACAAATCCGAAGAAACAGGACTCTAAGCCGCCGCTATGACTGATAAAACAGAAAACCAGGACCTCGATGCTCAACCCAAGCATGGAGAGAAGCTACAAAAGGTACTCGCCAGAGCCGGCCTGGGTTCGCGTCGAGAAATGGAGCGCTGGATAGAGGCGGGCAGAGTGGTTGTTGATAGCAAGCCCGCCAAATTGGGCGATCGCGTGGATGACCGTGTTCGCATCACGGTCGATGGGAAGCCTCTCGCGGCGCCCGTCAGCGAAGAAACCCGCTGTATTCTCTATCACAAGCCCACCGGTGAGGTGTGCACTCGTAATGATCCACAGGGTAGGCGCACGGTATTTGAGCGTTTGCCGAAGCTGAAAAATGGCCGTTGGATATCCATAGGGAGGCTTGACTTCAATACCTCCGGATTATTGCTATTTACTACCGATGGCGACCTTGCCAATTCCCTTATGCATCCCTCTTCCAATATAGAGCGGGAGTATATGGTGCGGGTTATGGGCGAGGTCGAGGACGAAATGCTTCAGCGTATGACTGAAGGCGTTATGCTGGACGATGGCGTGGCTAAATTTGCTGATATTCAACCTGGCGGCGGCGACGGCATTAATCGATGGTTTTATGTGGTACTTATGGAGGGGCGTAACCGCGAAGTGCGTCGCTTGTGGGAGTCGCAGGGGCTGACGGTGTCGCGCTTGAAGCGGGTGCGTTATGGTGAAGTGTTTATTCCCTCAAAGGTCAAGCAGGGTCAGTGGGTAGAGCTGGCGCGCAAAGAAATTAAGAGCCTTTACCGTATGGCTGGCATGGCGCTCAAGGATGTGAAACGCAACACCTTGCAGGAGCGGCAGGTGATGGAACGGCAATTTGGCAAACGTCGTGGACGAGCTGCCAGCAAAAGCGGAAAGCGCAGCTAGTTCAAGCTCCCGGTTTATTGCGCGTCGAAACTTTGACCCGTTATGCCTGCACTATCTTCACCCATTAAGTATAAATATGCGGGCATAATAGCGTCAGGTGAGGGGTTGCTTGTGGGCTTCTCGGCCGGATAAGCCGAGCGGCGCATCGCAGTATTGGTGGCTCCGGGGTTGAGCGAATTTACCCGTGTGTTAGAAATGTTTTCCAGCTCGTCGGCAAGCACTTGCATGAATCCTTCCGTGGCAAACTTGGACACTGCATAAGCACCCCAAAAAGCGCGGCCTGTTCTTCCTACGCCAGAAGATGTGAAAACGATTGAAGCGGTTGGTGCTTCGTTCAGCAGCGGTAACATTGCGCGAGTTAGCAGAAACTGCGCGTTAACGTTCACCTGCATGACTTCTTGCCAGCTCGCGTAGGTGGCGCTTTCTATAGGTCGTCTTTCGCCCAGCACGCTGGCGTTGTGTAGTAGTCCATCCAGAGTGCCAAGCTCCTTCTCAATCGCATCGCGCAAGCTGTTGCAGTCAGATTCTGTGGCTGAAGCTAAATCCAGTGGGAAAATAGCAGGCTGAGCGCCCTGAGCAGATTCAATTTCATCGTACACAGCTTCCAGCTTCTCAACAGTACGTCCCAATAATACAACGGTTGCACCATGGGCGGCATAGGCGAGAGCTGCACTTCGCCCAATGCCATCGCCGGCCCCGGTAACCAAAATGGTCTTGCCTTTCAGCAGGTCTGGCGAGGGATTGTAGTTACTAGGTAGTGATTGTTTTTGCATTGAGTTACCCGGGGTTTTCCATAATCAAGTGTTGGAGTTTACTGCTGCATTCTACTTGGGTGTTGGCTCCCCATTCGCGGGGGTTATCGTCTTTTTCAATGTAGCCGTAGCATGCGGCGACAGTGTACATACCCGCTCGTATTCCCGCTTCAATATCCCTCTGGTGGTCTCCCACATAGATGGCCTGCTGAGGGGTGCAGCCAATTTGTTCGCAACTCAAAAGCAGTGCTTCCGGGTGTGGTTTTGTCTCGCTGACATCGTCAGGACACACCACGCAGGAAGGCGCAGGTTGCAAATTCAGTTTTTTCAATAGGGGAACGGTGTACGTTCGAGGCTTGTTGGTGGCGATGCCCCAGGCGATCCCCTGATTCTCCAGCGCAGCGATAAAGTCTTCGATCCCGGGATAGGCTTTGGCGGTGCTGCCCAGAACCTCGCTGTACAGCTGCAGAAGGCGAAGACGGTTGCTTTCAAATTCCGCATGGTCGAATTCCATATCCAGGGCCAGACGAACAAGCGCCCGTGCTCCGCTGGAGACCACTGAACGGATCAGGTCTTCATTCATTGAGCTCAAGCCGTGCTCGGCGCGTAGCGCTTGCACCACAATGATGAATTCTTCGGCGGTGTCTACCAGAGTGCCGTCGAGGTCAAAGATGACGGCTTTTAGTGGCTTTGGGAAGCTGTTCAAGCGGGCTTCCTTGCGTGAACCATATAATTTACCGATACGTCGGTGGCTTTGAGTCGATAGTGTTTGGTGATTGGGTTGTATACCAGCCCTGTCATACCTTCTACCACCAGGCCTGCATCGCGAATCCACCCCGACATCTCAGATGGCTTGATAAACTTGTCATACTCGTGCGTACCAGCCGGTATGAGTTGCAGAATATGTTCTGCACCGACAATGGCAAAGGCAAATGACTTTGGGTTGCGGTTGATTGTCGAGAAGTAGACGTGCGCGCCGGGTTTTGCCATGTCGGCGCAAGCGGCAATAACTGAGCCGGGATCTGGTACGTGTTCCAGCATTTCGAGGCAGCACACCACGTCAAAGCTCTCGGCTTCGCTTTCAGCCAGTTGCTCTGCAGTGGTCTGTTGGTAAGTGACGTCCACACCGGATTCCAGCTTGTGTATGTTGGCGACGCAAAGCGGTGCTTCTCCCATATCAATGCCGGTTACGATGGCGCCTCGTTGAGCCATGGATTCAGCCAGAATGCCTCCGCCGCAGCCTACATCAACCAGTCGTTTACCGGCCACGGGTGAGCGCTCGTCAATGTAGTTGGCGCGTAGGGGGTTGATGTCGTGTAAGGGCTTGAACTCGCTGTTGCGGTCCCACCAGCGTGAGGCCAGTTCTTCAAATTTTGCGATTTCGCTGGGGTCTACATTGAGACTGCTGGTCATGCTGCTACCTTGTTTAATGTGAGTTGTTTGGCGCTAGCTGCCAATGCGGTGCCGCCACTTCTGGGTTTTCTGGATCACGTTATTCAGATCTACATTTTTCAGTGTCTTGTCCTCGAGCACAAGCTTGCCGTTAATCCAGCTGTGCGTAACCTGGCTACCGTTGCAGGCATAGACCAGTTGCGATAGCGGGTTGTACAGCGGCATAGTCTCGGGGCCGTTCATATCTACAGCAACCAGGTCGGCGAGTTTCCCCACCTCTATACTGCCAAGGGAGTCTCCCATCCCCATGGTCCGTGCACCGTTTATTGTTGCCATTGACAGCGCCTGTTGCGCAGAGAGTGCGCTGGCATCGCCGGTGTGTAGCTTTGCCAGCAAGGCTGCGGTGCGAATTTCATTAAACAGATTAAGACTGTTATTACTGGCCGCGCCGTCAGTGCCCAGGGCAACATTTACGCCTCTGGAAAGCAATTTACTCACCGGACAGGTGCCCGATGCCAGCTTCATGTTGGATGCGGGGCAGTGGATAACGTGTGCAGCAGTCGCTTGCAGCAAGTCGATGTCCTGCTCACCGAGGTCGGTCATGTGTACACATTGTGTTTTTGGTC
>JADGEN010000043.1 GCA_016744355.1 Halieaceae bacterium | reverse complement strand
AGCTACCGCTATCCCGGCAGTGACGTCGATGCGCTCAGCGATATCAGTTTCGAGATTCAGCCCGGGCAGACCGTAGGCATTCTCGGCAAAGTGGGCGCAGGCAAGACAACCCTGGTGAACTGCCTCAACCGTTACCTGGATATCAAAGCGGGGCATGTGTTTCTCGATGACGATGACATCACCGCCTTGTCCCGTCAGGACTTGCGAAGTGCAGTCAGGACCATCACCCAGGACCCCTTTTTGTTTTCCGACACGGTCAGCCAGAATATCCAGTTTGGTTCGGTTGGTCTGGAAAGCCCCCTGCCGCTGGAGCAGGTTTTATACCAGAGCGATATGTTGGATGAAGTGCAGCTGTTTCCCGAGCGCGAAGACACACTGGTGGGCGAGAAGGGCATTTTACTGTCAGGCGGGCAGAAGCAGCGTTTGAGTTTATCGCGCGGCCTGTACACGCCTTGCAAGCTCATGATTTTGGACAATGTACTGTCCGCTGTTGATAACGAAACTGAACGTTTCTTGCTCGACCAGATTTTCGATCACGCACGCAGCTCGGCTACGCTGATTGTCTCCCACCGTGCCACAGTGCTTGAGAAAGTCGACACTATACTGGTCATGTCTGAGGGTAAGGTTGTGGCACAGGGCAGCCATAAAGAGCTCTTGCAGCGTTCCTCTGAGTATCGGCAAACCTGGGAATTACAGCAGCATGACGGGGGTGATGCGTCATGAAAAATTCTCGGCTGTCCTCTGGGTACCGACAAACCTGGGAATTACAGCAACATGACGGGGGTGATGCGTCGTGAAAAATTCTCGGCTGTCCTCTGCGTACCGAAAAACCTGGGAGCTACAACAACATAACGGGGGTGATGCATCGTGAAGAACTCCCGGCTGTCAGTGGTGTCTCGCTTCCTCGGACATTTCAGGCCCTACCGTAGACAGGTAGTGTTAGGTATCAGTTTGATACCGGTATCGGTGGCCTTTAGCATTTTATTCCCCTGGTTAATCATGCGCATCATAGACGAGCAGCTGGTGCCCGGGGTGAGTGAGGGGTTCATGTTCTCGGTTTTGGCCTTGCTCGGTGTGCTGCTGGGAAACTTCCTCGCTGATGCAGTTTTTAACTACTCGCTGCAATCGGCTGCGCAGTATGCGATACGCGATATTCGGGCGGAAATGTTCTCCCGTGTGCTGCGGTTTCCAAGGCGTTATTTTGACAAGACGCCTATGGGTGTAACGCTCACTCGTCTTACCAGTGACCTGGAAGCCATTAGCGAGTCTTTCACTCAGGGCTTTCTCAGCATGATTCGCGATGTGCTGGTTACTGTGGCGCTGCTGATATTTTTGTTGTTTATCAGCTGGAAGCTCACCCTGGTATTGGTAGTAATTGGCCCTCTTATTTACTACATCACAGAAGTATTGCGACGCCGGTTACGCGACACGTATTTGAAGGCGAGGGTGGTGCTGTCGCAGGGGACGGGTTATCTACAGGAGTGCCTCAGCGGTGTCAAAACCGTGCAACTGTATAACGCCGAGGCCGATGTGCAAAAGCGCTACGGCACTTATACCGAAGAGTTCTGTCAGGCCCAATCCAAGTCCAACCTCTACGACTCGGCGCTGTATTCTATTATCGAAGGCATTACCACCGTCAGCATGGGTTTGATTATCTGGTATGGCTCAAAGGAGATTCTGGCGGCCACTATTTCGCTGGGCGTGTTGGTTGGCTTTATCAATACGCTGGATAAAATCTTTGTGCCTATACGCGATTTTACCTCGCAGATGGCCTCTATTCAGCGGGCTTTTGCCGCCTTTGATCACATTGAGGATATTTATCAGCAGGAGACAGAGAGCGAAGCCGGGAGAGGAGGGCAGCCACTGACCGCCCAGCAGCGCCAGCACCTGGAAACATTCCACACGCTGACATTTGAGTCTGTAAGCTTTAAATACAACGACGACGGCCCCTATGTGTTGCGCGATGTTAGCTTTGAATTAAATCGGGGCGACAAGATAGCGCTGGTGGGCAGCACCGGTTCGGGTAAGTCGACCATCTTGCGCCTGTTGACCAAAACCTATGGCAATTATCGCGGTAGCATCAAGCTCAATGGGATCGAGCTGAAAGACATTCCAAAGGAAGAGGTGGGTAAGTTTTTCTCCCTCATGCAACAGGAAGTATTTCTGTTCAATGAAAGCATTGCGTTCAATATTGGTCTGGCGCGGGAATCCGATAATGAGCAATTGGTAGTCGATGCGGCCAAATACGTTTATGCCGATCAATTTATCGAGCGCCTGCCCGGTCGGTACAACTTTGTGTTGCAGGGCAACGGCAGTAATCTTTCGGCGGGGCAGGGACAGTTGATTGCCTTTGCCCGTGCCATTGCAGGCGGCAGTGAGGTGGTAATGCTGGATGAGGCGACCAGTTCAGTCGATTCTGTGACGGAGCGGCTGATCCAGAAAGCCATCGATCATGTATTTGAAGAAAAGACAGTGATCGCCATTGCGCACCGCCTGAGCACCATAGCCAACTCAGACAAGATACTGGTGCTAGATGGCGGCGCTATCATAGAGCGTGGCACGCATAAAACCCTGATGGCGAAAATGGGTTTTTACGCCAATTTAGTTCAGCAGCTGGATGTTGAAGAGACAGACTAGCTGTTCTCAATCAGAGAGTTTTGAGAGAGCCTCATTATGAGACTGGTATAAGTTGGCCAAAGAACTGGCCGTGAGCTTGGGTAGGGCTAACCACTGCCTCGGGGCTATGATAGACAAGGGGCTGGTGAAGGTCGGCAACTTCAAGATCAGCGCAAACAGACGTGCTTATTTTTGTATGCTGGATGACATCATGTGCGTGGGGGTGAGTTCAAAACTCCCCCTATGCAACTCGCGATGATGAAACCGGCACAAGGTGGTGAGATTATCCAGGCTGGTCTCGCCGCCATCCGCCCAGTGCTTGATATGATGAGCATCTACATAGCGCGACTCATGACAGCCCGGATACTGGCACACCCCATCGCGCTCGAGCAGCGCCCGCCGAATGTTCGGCGGCACAATACGTGAGCGCCGCCCCACATTCAGTACCTTGCCGTTTTCGTCTTCCAGCACCGTAACCAGCGACGCATCGCAGCCAAGCCGCCGCGCCGTTTTCGGCGACAACCAGGGCTTATCCTCAAAGTGGGCGCGGGAGTGGGTGCAGCAACTCCCGGAGCCTTGCCCGCGTAGTGTATTAATGTCGACATGCAGCACCACCTGACATCGCTCGGCACCTTTCAGGTTCTGTAGGTGCTCATAACTGCCCGAAGTAGCGAGAAAATGCTCTGCCACAGCGGCAAAAGCATCCGCCCGCACATGATTCATAAACTGCGAAAACGACTCCGCGGAGATTTTCTCACGCGCCCGTTCGCATTCCACCGAAGCTGGTACTGCCTTCCCGGCGCCAGCTAATGTCATGTCATTAATATCGGCTGATTGGTTTTCGCCCAACCGGTGTTCCGACGTGTTAACTCCAGCCGAGTCGCGCCCGCCTACTGAAGTATCTGTGGCCACAGAGGCGTCGCCACCCGAACCGTCAGCACCTGTACTCGCCTCGCTATGTCGACGAAGGATATGCTGCGCCACCGCCTGCATGTGGGCTTTTTGTTTTTCATTCCATGCTTCTTGTCGCTCTTCCTGCAGCGGCCGCGCTACGGCCTCCAGCATTTTGATAACTAGCTGGCCCTGCTCCGGTGGCAACTTGCAGTGAATAACCCACATGCCGTCTTTGTCCTGAAACCAAAACAACTCCCGCGCATGCTCGCGCCGTTGTTCTTCATCAACCACTACAGCGCCGCCTTCCGGCGTTGCAGCAGCTTCGCCAAAAGTCGTATCAGCGGCCAAACCACCACCATCAGCCGGCTGCTCGCTCGCCGCGTCGGCTCCTTCGTTGCCGCCGGCGCCACCACCAACCAGCCGCTCCCCCGAGCCATTGGCCCCATCTTCGCCACATAACTCAGCCGGTAACCCCAGCTCATCCACCAACTGATACTTGCCCACCAGTTTTTCGAGGTGGCTGGCACTAACCTGCTCGGCCATCATCACCAGAAAGACCTCATTAGAATCGGTGGCCACCCGGCTTATAGCCCGCACCTTGGAATAGCTGAGATCGCCCGAGGAAAAGGCCTTTTCCACCTCAGGCAGCTTGGTCAGGCGTCGCGCTACCCGCACCTTCTCCCGTGCGGCACCAATAGCCATGCCGCAATTAGCCGCCAGCCAGTGAGCACAGGAACGCATGGCACCACTGCTGCGCCAGCCGCCGCGAATATCAAATTCATTAATTAATTTAAGCAGGCGGAAGTTGGCAGTATTCATCTGCGCAGACAGCAGAGTAATCTCACGCGCCAGGCGCACATCACCGCAGGAAGAAGGCTCAGAAAGAGTGATAACTGGCAGGCTCATAGCAAGCACCAAGGATGTATGTATATACAGTATAGTGGGTTGCTAACGGCAAAAATTCAAACAGAAAAACTCATCAAATTCAGCCAGAAAACCGACGGATAGGCAAAGGGCTGATGAAGGCCGGTAACGTCAAAAACATTGCTAGGTGAGTGTGCTTATTTCTTGTGTGCTTACACACAGGGGGGGCAAGGCCAGGACGTCGGTGCGGTTTTAGGCGCGAAAGATGGTGGAGTTGAAGGTGGGCCTGAGCAATGTGCCTGGATGAATTGCAGGCAGTTGATTCCTTTGCCCGCGCCATTGCGCATCGACTGAGCACCATAGCGAAGTCAGACAAGATCCTGGTGTTGGATGGCGACGCAATCATTGAGCGTGGTGCACACAGTTCCTTGATTGCTGAAGCAGGGTTCTACGCCAACTTGGTTAGACAGTTGGGTATTGAAGAAACGTCCTAAGCAGATCGACTTTTATTATTGTGTGCTAATGGGTAAACACCAGAACCGGGTCATTCAGCTGCAGGAGCGGCATATTAGCTATTGATCATTGGTAGAAAATGAATCTTAATATACCGCCAATAATAACAATCAGGGAGCAGCACTATGTCATTACGATTGGAAGGAAAAGTTGCGGTTATCACGGGCGGCGCCAGCGGCATTGGCGAGGCCACGGTTGAAAAGTTTGTCTCCGAGGGTGCCAGGGTAGTCATCGCTGATATGCAGGCAGACCGCGGCGCTGCGCTGGCGAAGAAGCTGGGTGAGCAGGTCGTGTTTATCCGTACCGACGTATGCATAGAAGCGCAGGTTAAGGCGGCAATAGAGCTGGCACAGGAGCGCTGGGGCCGACTCGATTGCCTGTTTAACAATGCCGGATTTGCGGGCGTCAACGGAGATATACAAGAGACCGACATGGGCGAGCCCTATGAGCGCACCGTTGGGGCGATGCTCACAGGGCCGGTATTGGGGATGAAGTACGCCGCCCCCATTATGAAGCAGCAGGGCTTCGGCTCAATCGTTACCACCGCCAGTATAGCCGGCACTGGTGCTGGCTATGGCCCTCATATTTATTCCGCTGTAAAGTCTGCTGTTATCAACCTCAGTCGCTCTGTTGCGCAAGAACTTGGCCCATTTAAAGTGCGCGTTAATTCTGTGTGTCCTGGCTTTATTAACACGCCGATTTTTGTCGGTCAGTTGGCGCTGAATGAAAAAGAAAAAGATTTTGTTTCGCCGCTGGAAGATGTATCGGCCATGGCGCAACCGATTTCGCGAGCGGGGCAGCCTCGGGACATTGACAATGCAGTTTGTTTTTTGGCCAGTGATGAGTCGGATTTTATTACCGGGCATGCACTGGTAGTAGATGGCGGCATGACATTAGGGTCCTGGAGTCATCCCGATACTGGTCCGAGCTTTACGGATGCGATAGGGCAGATACTGGGAACCGGAGAGCTATCTAAGCTGGATATGGTATATCATGCTGACGACAGTTAATGTGGCGGCGCAGCTTATGTTCACGCGTTAGACTGTGAGAAACAACAAGACTAAAAAAAATATAAGGAAAAATAAATATGTCCGTAGAACTCTTAATGCTCGCCTATAGCGTCGCGCTGTTCTTAGTTATCATTTTGGCGCAAGCCGGCCTCGCAATCAGCCAGAATGGCCTGACCGCGCAAGCCGGCAGTCGGGACAATTTGCCGGACCCGACAGTGGTTCGGCAACGCTTGTTACGACTCACGGCCAACATGCAAGAGAACCTTATTATGTTTGGGCTTGTTGTTCTGGTGGCCAATGCGGCGGGGATATCCAATGAAACGACAGCCCTGGGTGCCAGCATATTTTTCTACGCTCGCGTTGCACACGCTATTGTCTATGCTGCCGGGTGGCCAATGATTCGGCCACTGTTCTACTTTGCCGGGCTGTACGGTACAGTGAGCATTTTATGGGCTATTTTAAGCGGGCTTTAATGTTGAGTAGCCATGCTCGCTTGCTGCTTTGACTGCCACTGTTTAAGCAGTGGCAAGGTGTCGCGTTGCCACGGATGAAAACCCTCGCGGAAATAAGCTTTATAGGCAGGCCATACGCGGCGTAGAATACCGTCTTTGAAAAACAAAAACTTCCAGCCCTGACCCCAGAGGCGAAAGTTCCACAGCTTGCCGTCTTTACGCAGCATGTGTATCACGCCAATAACAATGTCCCACATGAGAAAAAAGGTGGCCCTGCGGAGCGCGCTCTTGCGCATTTTCTCTGTGCCTCCCACTGCGCGAAAAACATCGAAGGCTACAGACTTGTGCTCCATTTCTTCCGCCGCGTGCCAATCCCATAGCTCCTTCATGGGGCCATTCACAGCGTCTACCATCGGATTATCTGTACTGAGGGAGGACTCAGCCATAATGGCGGTGATGTGTTCCAGTCCCACGGTAACGGCTAATTGTTCTAGTGGCGACAGAAATGATTTTGCGCGCTCGGTGCCCTTGATAATACGCCCTTCAAGGTAGTTCAGGTCGTAGTTGCGAGCATTGCACAGGGTTTTGTTGTAACGGTCATGTTCGCGGCGGTGATAACCCTCCTGGCCACAAAAGCCGCTAATGTCTGCGCTGAGTTTTGGGTCTTCTATCTCACTTGCGAAATACCGTACGCTGTCGATGAAGAACTTTTCGCCCACTGGAAAGGTGATAGACATGGCGTTGAACCATGCTGTTTTAAACGCGTGATTGTCAAACCAGTCTGTCGCGAGGCTGCTGGCGATATCGTGCTCCCTGTTGCGGGGCACAATGGGAACATCTGCTGGCGTATTTGACTGATGATTCATAGTGGGCGTCTCCTTGGTATATTGCTCTCCTGACTGGTAGTAGGCAGAGAGTTCTGTGCAAAACTTAAGAGCTGGCTCAGATCAACTTACCACAATCTGCAAGGTTTGCCATGGCAGTGCTAACGACACTGGATATGTGATATAGATCGCAGTAGGCTAGTCGTCCCTTTGATTGAGACGCTAACCACTATGCAACATCAGTACCTACAGGCCAATGGCCTTAAAATTGCCTACGATGAATTTGGCGAAGCCCAAAACCCCGCTATTATCCTGATAATGGGCCTGGGCACGCAGATGATTGCTTGGCCTGTGTCGTTTTGTGAGAGCCTTGCTGCGCTGGGTTTTCGGGTGATTCGTTTTGATAATCGAGATATTGGTTTATCGGAAAAACTGCACTACAGTGGCACATCAAACCTCATTCGAGTTGCCTTGCGTAAAAAACTGCGACTACCCAGTCGTGTGCCCTACAAACTCGATGACATGGCGGCGGATACCATCGGGGTTATGGATGCACTGAATGTAGACTCGGCGCACATTGTGGGTATATCCATGGGCGGAATGATTGCACAGACTGTGGCGGCACAATTCCCCGAGCGCACACTTTCACTAACTTCCATTATGTCCACTACAGGCCATCGCTCTCTGCCCAGCGCCTCTTTGAAAGTGATGCGACAGGTTTTCAAACGCGTAGCAAATGAAGACGAGGAGGGTTATGTACGCAGGTCCATGAAAACCTGGAATCTAATAGGCAGCCCGGGTTATCCAGTATCCGATGAGGCATTGCGGGAGAGAATATTACTCAGCTATAACCGTTCTTATTATCCCGCAGGTGCTTCCCGGCAGGCCACCGCCATTGTGGCCAGCGGCGATCGGGTTAGCTTACTAAACAAAATTACCGCTCCCACCTTGGTCATTCACGGCAAAGATGACGCCCTGGTGCCGGTCGAATGTGGCATACACACCGCCAAGCACGTTAAGGGTGCAAAACTCGAATTGATCGAAGGGATGGGGCACAACTTGCCCGAGCCGTTGTTGCCTGACTTTGCCGAGTTAATCAGCAATCACGCCCGCGAGGCTATTGAAGGAGAGTAGTGATGAGCCAACAGGAAGCTTCCAGCGTTTTCCCCCCGGTTTGGAATAACACACATATTTATCCATCGGTCGATAGCGCTGAATTTGGCAGTGCCATGGTGTCGCTCAAGGCAGGTATCGAAACGCTTTCGCAGGCGTGTAAATATTTCGATGCTCCGCAAGGTGCGCACAGTGATGCCGCTGAATTGATTGGCGAGTTGTTGCAAAATGCATCGGATGCCAAAGCGACGCTCTCTAATCTTTATACCTTTGTGTCGAGTTTGACCAGCGTCAATTCTTGCGATGAATCCGCCCATGAAATTATCGCTCAACTGAGCTCCCTGGAGGCCAAACTGGAGCAGGCTGAGAAGCCCCTGGTTTTGTTTCTTTTACGCGCACCAGAAGACGTGATAAGCAAATTGCTTTTGGTCGATAAAATCCAGCCATTTACCTATGAGATTTCTCACGGGAGGAAAAATTCGGACCAGATGTTGTCGCAGGATCAAGAGTCTATGCTCAGTGGCCTCGCAGTTGATGGCTTGCACAGCTGGGGTCGACTATACGACAAAATAGAAGGGCAACTGCGTTGCACCATAGATAGTACAGAGATGGGTGTTGCCGATGCTGCCAACCTGCTGATGAAACCAGATCCGCAAGTAAGAAAAAGTGCGTGGATGGCGATACAGAAGGCATGGGGAGGGCAGGCCGAAACCTCAGCTGCTGTATTGAATGCGCTAAATGGCTGGCGCCTGGAGGAGTCTCGCTGGCGATCACATACGCGCGATTGTCATTATCTGGACACCAGTTGCCATCAGTCGCACATTGATAGGCAGACACTCGATACGCTTATGGATAGCGCTTATCAATGCCGCGATATCGGCCATCGCGCGCTTGGTGTAATGGCGAAGAGTTATCGGCAGGCAAAGCTCAATCCCTGGGATGTCTTGGTTCCCGCTCCGGTCCTGCATCATGAAGAACAAACAACAATTCCATTTACCGACGCTCTGAACCTCATTGCTGCAGCCTTCTCGGCATTCGATCCGGAGATGGGTGATTTTGCTCTGATGATGGGGGAGAAAGGCTGGATCGATGCACGCCCTTCAGAGAACAGGGGCGGCGGCGCTTACTGCGACGAGTTTTCTGTTCCCAGAGAGCCCAGAGTCTTTATGACGTACGATGGCAATTTGAGTAATGTGCTCACGCTTGCCCACGAAATTGGTCATGCATGGCATAGTTGGGTAATGCGCGACATGCATATCGCCGTTTGCGACTACCCTATGACCTTGGCAGAAACCGCCAGCATATTTGCTGAAACGCTGGTGCTGGATGCCCTGTGGGAGAAGTGTGAAAACGACCACGACCGCTTTCACATCGCTTGGGAAGATGCACACAGTGCCGCTACCTTCTTAAACAATATTCCGGCACGATTTGAGATGGAGCGCTCGTTGGTGGAGCAGCGAAAAGACAGTGAGCTGAGTGTGAGCGCGTTGCGCAGTCTCACCGCAGATGCCTGGAATAAATGGTATGGCGATACCATGGATGGTGCCGATGAATATTACTGGGCGAGCAAAGGACATTTTTCAATATCCAGCTTGGGATTTTATAACTATCCCTATTTGTTTGGCTATTTGTTCAGCTTGGGTATTTACGCGAAAAAAGATAAGTACGGCGATGACTTTGTGCAGCTGTATCGCGATATATTGCGCGACACAGGTCGGCTGTCTGCCGAGGACTTGATTCAAAAGCACTTCAATGAAGATATTCGTAAGCCCAAATTTTGGCTGGATAGTATTTCGGTGGTTGAAAGTGGCGTGAAGCGATTTGAGAATCTAGCTGATAGAATCCTCGACAAACGTTAGCGTTAGTCACTATACGGGAGTACCGTACATGCACTACACATCATTGGGGGTAGCCTTTTTTACTGCTTTTCTCACCCTTATACCGGTGGCACACAGTGAATCGTCGGATGTAGCGACGACAGAATTCACAGCTGAAGAATTTGTGGTAGCCAACACCTTGTGGACGCTCCTTCACGAAACCGCACATGTGTTGATTAGCGAATTGAATATTCCCGTATTTGGGCATGAAGAGGACGCCGCCGACCAAATCGCTACAATAGCGCTACTTCATGGGGCTACAGATCTCGGCGTGCCCGAGAGCATCCCGGAAGTTAACGCCGTGATCGCTACGGCCCAAGCCTGGCGGATCGAATGGGAGCTCGAAGAACGGGACCATGTGCAGGCCCCCTATTGGGATAATCACGCTCTGGATATTCAGCGATTCTACGACATGATGTGCCTGTTATATGGTAGCGACCCTGATAAATATAAAGAAGTAGAAAAGCAGCTGGGACTGCCGTATCAGCGAGCTTTTTCATGTGCGGATTACGAACATGAGCAGGCCCGAAGCGCGGTTAATCGTGCCATGGAGGTTTATGGCCGACTATACGAAAGTGATAATGCTCGTAGCAAGGTTCGAGTTATTTATGAAAAGCTGTTGAGTGAAGAACATCAGCGAGTAAGGACTATTGTAGAGAAATCGGGCGTCGCCGAACTCGTTGCCCGCCATCTGCAAAGACTGGTTGCGCTGCCCAATGATATTAACATTGTCTTTATGGCTTGCCTGGGTAATGAAACCGCCTATTGGCAACGGGATCGCAAAGAGATAGTGATGTGCTACGACCTGCTTGAAAGGTTTGAATATCTTTACCAAGCCAGGCGCTGCTTCGATACGCCGGGACTCTCCGAAGAGGAAATGGATGAGTGCCTGATCCGGAAGCGGGATTGAAAGGCATAAAAAAGCCACCAAAGAGGCGGCTAAAGTAGGGATATTTCACGCTTCCGAGGACCTGGATGGATGTAGCGTCTGGAAGTAACTATAGTTAAGCGATGCCGGTTAGGGCATGGCCGCCCACGCCAACAGCATGTCACTGTGCGCCATTCCCCTATGTAGTGGCCTCCAGTGCTCCCACATTGGGCCACGCTGAATTGGTTTACAATATACTGTCCAATCCTTTTGTTATGGAAAAATATCTCGACCCGATGAGCAGAAAAGACGATGTCCAGGAACAAAAACGTATGGGGCTGGTGATGCAGGTTCTCGCTTGGGTGGTTTTTCTAGGCCTTGGGGGTTTTTATTTTAGCGACTTACTCGAGAGGCAGTTAAACCCTAACCAAACGCTACAGACTCACTATACCAAGGAGGGTGTCCGCGAGGTAATCCTGCAGCGCAACAAGTTCGGTCACTATGTCACCAGTGGGGAGATCAACGGCCAGCCTGTCACCTTCCTGCTGGACACAGGGGCCACGGGTGTCGCTATTCCAGAATCTACGGCTGAACGTCTGGGATTACAGCGCGGCCGGGCGTATCGCACTCAGACTGCGAATGGCACAGCGATAGGTTATGCAGCATTACTTGACCTGGTCGCCGTGGGCGACATACAACTACGAGATGTTAGAGCTGGTATCGCACCGGGCCTCCAAACTGAGCAGGTACTTCTTGGCATGACTTTTCTGAAACACATCGAGTTCACCCAGCGCGGCGACACTCTGATACTGCGTCAGTATCTTTAGTCCGTAGGTGTAAACCGTGCATGGCCCTGCACGGCAACAGCCACTTTCCAGTCAGGCGAGTGCTATATCAAACACAGCCAATAGTCTCGCCCAAGCGCGCTCTGCCTGTGCTTTGTTGTAGACCCTTGAGTCGGGCGGGCACCACCCATGGATTGCGCCCTTGTAAACTTCAATCTCGGCCGCCAGGCCTGCACTAGCGAAGCTGTCAGCCAACACTTTCTTCGCTTCGGGTTCGCGTTCATCGTCATTTTCTGCGACACAAATAAGGAAGTTCGCCTGCATCCTGGGTATAGACAGGTGAGGGCTGTCATCTGCATCAGTGACCAATCCTCCACCATGGAAGGATGCGCCTGCGCCTATGCGCGTCGGGATTGCAGCGGCGGTGTGCATGGTCATAGGGCCTCCCATACAGTAGCCTGTTGTGCCAATTTTTCGCTGCACATCCACTGCGTCTTGTTGGTCGAGAAATCCAACATATGCGTTTGCGTCTGCTTTGGTGGTAGCCATTGAGAGACTTTTGTAAAACGGCATAATTTTCTCGCGCACCTCGGTATCTTGAAAGCTATCGCCTTCAACAACGACGGGCGATTTTGCTTTGCGATAATAAGGGTTAACCACCAGCACGGCATAGCCAGATTCGGCAAGGCGTTCGCCCATTAGGCGAAACGCAGGGCGCAAACCCAGAATATCCGGCCAGATAATGACGCCAGGGTGTTTGCCGCTAGCCGGGTGAACGAAAAAGCAATCTGCTTCCCCGTCTGCTGTGGTGATAGTGACATCGCTTTGTGTGGTCGTCATGGCGCTGGCTGAGCGGGGCAGTAAAGCTGCGAGCGCGGCGCCTGTCGATAGTACGTTGAATTGTCGACGTGAGAGTTTCTGCGCCGTACTCAGGTATTGCTCGCTGTCTTTAACTGTATCTTCGTCGCACATGAAAAGTCTCCCAGTAGTGTTTTATGTATTTCTTATCATAATACATAAGTGAGCATGCTTGCTTGGTTTCTGTTTCACCATATTTTCTACAATGCGCAGGGCGCAGGGGGGGTTAAGAAAGTCCAGTCATAGGATTTATCTATCGGAGAATTGGTCATGGCGGAGCAGGAGCACTCCTGTTAGTCTAATTCGTCTCTCGCCTTAAATCGGCGACTCTAAATAGACTGGAATCTGCGCGTGGCTATTGAAAAACTATCACCTGCAACTATCGAAATTAAGCTGACCGAGCTGGATGGTTGGACTTTGGTCGCTGACAGTTTGGTGCGCCTATTTGCCTTCAAAAATTTTGTCGAAGCCTTTGCCTTTATGTCACAGGTGGCGGTGTTGGCCGAGGCGATGAATCATCATCCCGAGTGGTCCAACGTCTATAACCGTGTCGAAATTAATCTCACCACGCATGATGTCGGCGGCTTGTCAGAGCGAGACTTTTCATTAGCACAACAAATTAATACTCTATTTAACTCACTTCAAACCCCTGGAGGATAGAATACTATGTTAACAGTACATCACCTTAATAATTCCCGTTCACAGCGCGTTTTATGGCTGTTGGAAGAGCTTGAGCTGGACTATACGATCAAGTCATATCAGCGAGATGCTGAGACCAATCTTGCGCCGCCCGAGTTGGAGGCTGTTCATCGATTAGGCAAGTCCCCCGTTCTGACTGACGACAGTAATGCGGTGATCGAGTCTGGCGCTATTATCGATTATATTTTACGCGTACACGGGGATGGTCGCTTTTACCCCAAGCTTGGCACTCCCGGCCATGAACAGTACCTGCAATGGCTGCACTATGCCGAGGGCAGCGCTATGTTGCCGTTAATGCTCAGGATGTACACGGGGCGTTTACCGGATGGTGGTGAAGCTCTGCAGCCGCGTATCAATGACGAGTTAAACCGACATCTGGGTTACGTTAACGCGTCTTTGGAAGGCGTCGATTGGCTTGTGGACAATAGTTTTTCTGGTGCGGATATACAGATGTCCTTTGTTGCCGAATTGGCACCTTTACTTCACACATTGGAGGGGTTCCCCAATCTGGCGGCCTTTCGTGAACGTTGCCACGCTAGACCCGCGTATGTGCGCGCGCTGGAAAAAGGTGGCGAGTATGCCTTTGGTCCTAGCTGATCCGGAGTACAACTTAGTCAGTCGTTCAAGGTATAAAACTCAATAGAGTTGCAGCGTGGTAGCAGCGTTCTATTGAGTCCTTAGGGTGTCTTACAGCTTACTTGGGCGAATACCAAATAGGTGAAACATAGGCACGCTCCTGGCCAACGAGTTCTGCTTCTTTAGGAATTTTTGCGCCCAGCCTAACTTTGTCATAAACCACCCAACGCGGCGTAGGTATCTCTAACACGCGGACATAGTAAAAAGCAGACTCTTTGCTATCGAAGTCAGGGTCGGTCCAAACTGCGGTTAGCTGGCCATCGCCTATGCTGTTGCTCCATGTGGCGGTTTCAAGGTCTACAGTGTTGCCCACGGATTTTTTGGCACGACCATCTTTACCAATTTTTCGCCCGTCGGAAACAGCTAGGTCATAGACTCTTTCGTGCAGTTTGCCTTTCTTATCCATCCAGCCCTTTATGAGCTGAATTCTGTCAAGGTTGGCACTTTGCGGGTCGCGCAGTGCTGACACCATAAATGTTGGCGCCTTTTTACCGTGGCCCCCGGTGAGATCTCCTCCCATGGGAACGCCTTTTTTGTAGCCTATTGATGCGAGGTTATTGGAAAGTACGTCCTTCTCGGTAAAGTCCCAACCACCAAAAAACCGTACGGTCATTCTTGGCCCGGTTGTGCCATAGGTTTCGCGTCGCTCCATCGCGTCGAATAATGCTGCTCTGGTGTTTTCGTGAGCCCAGACGCCTGTATAGCCTGAGGCTACCAGTTTGTAACCTTCAAACGTGCCTAACTCTGATGAAACGAAGGGGTGGTTAACTCGGTCAGCTGACGGCTCAACGCTGGGGGATTTTCCGAAAAAGTTATCTTCGTCAGCCGTTACCAGGGACGTGTGGCTGTCGGTTGCTCCGCCAAAGCCAAACTTATAAGGGTTGTAGCCCAGTTTGGCTTCTAGCGCCAAGCCCTGCTTAAGAGCCTCGCGAGCGTACTCTCCTTTAAGCATCTCTGGTTTTTTCAGCTGCGAAATATCCAGATTGCCCACATCCCATGTTTCATAATCGGCAAATTCATCTTTGGGTGATAGATAGGGGTGTGTTTCGCCATCACCTTTTATCTGGGTAATCTCGTAATGAGGTTCCCACTTGGCACGCAATTTGACATAGTTTTTGTCAACCACGCCGCCGGGATAGGTTTTCTCTGTGGGGAACATCCATCCATTTGAGAGATTACCGTTATGTGAGAAAGCAAAAACACGACCACCTTGTTTGGTTTCATAATCCTCTAGCCATTGATACAGGCTCAGGGGGTCGGTGCTACCCAAGGGGGGCTGAGTTGTGGGTGGCTGAACTTTCAATGCAAGTTCAGCGCCGTCACGAAAAATAACATTTCGATGGAGGTTGAACCCCTTGGGTACTGAGGTCCACTCGTAACCGATGAATGCGGTAAACAGACCTGGTTCATTGTTTTTATCAGCAGATTCAACAATGGTTTTCCAAACCCTGCCGAATACTTCTGACCCCGGACTGTAATCTGAAACTATCTGTTTGGGTAAGGTCATTTGTGAAAAGTTGCCAATGAGGTCAAAGGCGGCCTCAGCGGCGGCTTTGCCACCTTTCTTAAACCCCTCATGCCATTCCTTACCCTTCTTGTCGGCAAGTATGTTGGGTGTGCCGTTTTGAATATCAGATGCGACCCCCATCAAGTCCGTATGGTCAGTCAGGACCATCCAATCAAGAGGGCGAGCAAGTTTAACGGGAATGCCTGTGGACGAGGTTAGTTCTTCGCCGCGTGCAAAACGATAGGCATCGTCTGGCCCCAGAGTATTGCCAAACAAGCCGGCATCAAGTGAAAGCCCCGTATGCAAATGCGAGTCTCCCCAGTACACGTTGGTGGCCTGGGTTGAATTAGCGTAGGGAGAATAAGTCTTTGCTGCGTTGCTGGTACCCTCGGAAGAGGCGACTACCGGAAGAGCTGTAAGGGTGAGTAGCGTTGAAAAGAGCACTGATTTTTTTGGTAACATAGTGGCTTCCAATTATTGAATGCATACAAGGGCTTATACTAGCGGACACTGATTTAATAGCAACAGTGAACCAATGAAGATGGCTGATAGCTTGCCCCGTCTTCACAGTATTATAGTAGACCATCTCTTCTGTTGTGCTGATATAGTGGACGCATGGTACGTCAATGGGAGTTCAATCTTTGTTACTTAAGCAAACTATAAGCCGCGCTGCTGAGAAGGAGGCGTGGTGACCCGATATACGATATGGGTTTTGAGACTCGTTCCGGAATTTCGATTCGGCGGTTTTGTCACTGCCGCTGTGATTTTTTTGTCACTGTATTCTTTTTTCCGTTTGGGCGTGGGGGCAAATGATGCAGCGAACACGCCAGCTTTATTCTTCAGCCTGATCATCGCCTATATTATTCCGGTGTTTGCGTTTATTACTGCTCGGGCCGATGAGGCGTTAACAGAGCTCAAGCCCTTGCTGCCAAAGAATGGTAAAGCCCTACAGTTGACCCGAAGTCGATTACACACCGTTAGTTTACGTGCTCTTTATATGCAACTGCTAAGTGGTGTCTTTTTGGGCTTGGCACATATGAGTTTTATACGCGGCTCAGTAACGCAAATGGTGGCTGAAGTGCTGGCCGATCTCACCGCTCTGGTCAGCACCTGCGGTATTGTGCTTGTGTGGACGGTAATGGTTACGGTTACCTCCTTGTTGGTGCAGCAGGCGGTTTTATTCGCGAAGCTTGGTGCGCACGAAGTACGCATTTCGTTGCTCAATACACAGGGTGTGTTGGCTTTCGGTCGTGTGGCTATTTATTCAAGTCTCGCCATTATTGGAGCGTTGGCACTATTCCCCCTGATGATGCTGGACAGTCAGATGTTGCTAGCGGAGGGCCTACCTGGAGCAATCGTTCAGTCTGTATCACTACTGGTGCTGTTTATTATTCCTGTGTGGCCTGTGCACAGACGACTATCAGCACTGAAGACTAAGGCGTTGAGGTCTATTGCTGTGCGCCTGGAGGCGTTTCAGGGGGCTGGTGATTGCAGTGATCCGACGCCCGAACAAATGACTGAGCTGGCTCCAGTTCTCGCTTACCGCCGGGAAATTGCGCAACTATCTACCTGGCCCTTCGATGTGAGCTCTGTAGCTCGACTCATCCTGTATCTTGTTATTGTGCCACTAACCTGGGCGGGTGCTGCACTCATCGAGAGATTGGTAGATTCCGTCGTTTAGTGGCTCTGCGCCGTGGGAGAGGGCAGGCCTGTTACCCAGAACTTGCTGAAACCGCGAAAAGCGGGGGTCGCATGATATTCAAAGCCTTTGTCGCTGTGCGCAAGATTTGGATAGCGCGCCAACAGACCTAGAATTGCTTCCTGTGCTTCTGCTCTCGCCAAGTGCGCCCCAAGACAAAGGTGACGTCCCCCACCAAATGATTGGTGGTGTGTGTCCTCGCGGGTGATGTCGAAGCGATCTGGCTCTGGATAAATTGCAGGGTCGCGATTGGCCCCAGCCAGCGAAGGGGAGAGTGATGCTCCCTTTTCAACAGGACAGCCGCCCACATTAATGTTTCTATTAGGTATGCGCCCGGAGTTGGTCACCGGAGAGTCGTAGCGCAATATTTCTTCCACAGCGTTTACTATCAAGGTGGGGTCTGAGCGCAGTTTGAGCAGTTGATCGGGGTTGTCCAGAAGCGCCTTAATACCATTGCCTATCAAGTCGGTTGTGGTTACGTTTCCAGCGACCAGTAACAGTAGACACTGCGTTGTAATCTCTTCCTTTGACAATGTGTCACCTGCCACTTCGGCTCGAATCATGTCGCTTAACAAATCGTCGCCCAGATTTTTGGCTCGCCGCTCGATCTGACCCTTAAAGAAGTCTTCGAGTGCCTGCACTGCGGCTTCCCCTTTGGCGCGCTCGTCATCGGTAGGGAAGGGGTTGAATGCAATTTTCACCGCCAGGTCTGACCACTGTTTAAACTCGTTATGCATTGCCGAGTCGATGCCCAGCATTCTGGCGATTACAACCGTTGGTACTGGCCCTGCGAAGTGTTGCATAAGTTCAAACTCATTACTGTCTATGTTGTTCAGTGTTTGCTTTACAACATCACGTATATGGGGCCGCCACCGCTCGACTGCTGCCGGTTTAAATGGAGCTGTAACCAGTGAGCGCAATCGACGATGATCGGGTTCGTCCATCAATAGCATGGATGGTTGTTCGCCGGGTGCGAGCGAAGCGGCAAGGAATTCTCTTGTAAAAGTTCCAGGGTTCGCTTTTCTGGGGTCGGTGAAAAACTCCTTGTCGTGAAGCAGGGCCTTTACGTCATCGTGGCCGGTATAGAGAACTCGGCCTAGTTCATAGTCATGGTGCACAGGGGCCTGTTCGCGTAAATCTTTTAAAACCTTATAGGGGTCTGTTCGAAATGCGTCATCTACGGGTGTGAGTTGAATGCCCTGAGGTAAGTTATTATCCGGGTTAGCCACGTTTATTATTATCCTCTTTTATAAGGTTTTTCTGCCGCAGTCGTTGAGCGCTCGCAATAGCGTAGATGTATTTGCAGTGATTGTCAGTATAATACTTTGAGAATCAGGCGAAGCTGTAATGCGAGAAGAGTGCTGAATGAGTCGATCCGATTCGTTTAAGATAGAACGTTTAACACCAGCAATAGGGGCCGAGATATCTGGCGTAGACCTTGGGCATCTAACACCAGGTGTAGTCGCAGATATACGTGCTGCACTGCTGGAGTACAAGGTCGTGTTTTTTCGTGAGCAACAAATAACTCGCGAGCAGCACATTGATTTTGCACGTCAATTCGGTCTTTTGGAAATTCATCCGGCGACACCGAAAAATCAACCTAATCCAGAAGTTTTGCAAATAGCACATGGCCCCGACTCGAGAGGTGCAGAGAATTTTTGGCACTCGGATGTCACCTGGCGTGAACAGCCCTCACTGGGCTCGATTTTACGTGCCATCGAAATCCCCAGCGTCGGTGGTGACACATTATGGACTTCCCATCTTTTACTAGACACTGCCTGATTCCAAATAATACGCCTCTTCGAACTTAGCAGGCGACACGCCACCTATGTGAGAGTGACGTTTAATTGGATTGTAAAACATCTCGATAAAATTAAATATCTCAGTTTTCGCTTCATCCCTGGTCGAGTAGATCTTACGTTTCGTGACTCGCTTTTTAAACGTCGCAAAAAAACTTTCAGCTACAGCATTGTCATGACAGTTCCCACGCCGACTCATCGATGGCCTTAAATTATTATCACGCATAAAGTCGATATAATCATGGCTCGCATATTGGCTACCTTGGTCGCTGTGAACTAACACCTCCTGCTTGGGTTGCCGCTGCCAAACTGCCATTAACAATGCATTGATCACCAGGTGACGATCCATTGTTTTATCCATCGACCAACCCACTATTCGACGTGAAAATAAATCAAGGACAGTCGCTACATACAAAAAACCTTCGCGTGTTTTTAGTAGAGTAAGAGGCAGAGCGTAGTCGAACTATTTCTCTGCCTCTCCTCTCCGAACCGTACGTGCACCTCTCAGCGCATACGGCTCTCCATTTAAGCATGGCTCATAGCCATGGCCACATCATAGTAACGTGAGGTGACGGTGTTCCGTTCTTCCGCCCGAGGGATATACGGGTTGATTTCTGGATTTCGCCACCGAAATTGACACTTGCGACTGGTAACCAATCGACGCAGTGTCACTCCACACAGATTGCCGTTACCGCTTCTGCCAAAGAGCTGCCAAGTTTTGGCATCGCCCTCGGCAGGGCGCCGAACCCATTGCCGCATCAGCGACTTGATAGAGGTCCGGTACTTCCTTGCCAGCCAACGTGCGAGTTTCCAGAACACTACTCTGTCCAGTTTCCCGTACATGACTGCGGTATAGTCGGTGTACTGGTAGAAGTTGGCCCAGCCCGCCAATTTGCGGTTTAGACTTTCCACCATATCAATCTTGTTCACGCTATAATTGCCAGACAGCTCCTTGACCAGCTTGTGTGCAAAGTTTCGGAGCTTGTCTTTGGGTATTGTCGTAACTGCACGCATCGTACCCCGAGGCCCTCGTTTACGAATGATGCGGTGCCCTAAAAACGTAAACCCATCGTTGACATGAGTAACATGGGTTTTATCCATGTTGAGTGTCAACTTAAGTCCGCCCTCCAGAAACGCCCGACATTCCTTACGAATGGCCTCAGCATGTGTCCTGTTACCTTTGACGATGACCACAAAATCATCGGCGTATCGGCAGTAAGCTACCGCGGGTAACCATTGCCGATTTTCACGAATGGCAATGGGTCGTTGGCGCTTGATACTGTTATTCCAATACCAGCGATCCTTCCGGGTCTTCTTGTTCAGGTACTTTGCCTCCAGCCACTGATCAAACTCATTGAGCATGATATTCGACAGGAGCGGTGAGATAACCCCACCTTGCGGTACACCTTCACTGGAAGCCCGGAACAAGCCTTTATCTACATGGCCTGCTCTAATAAATCGCCAAAGTAAGGACAGGAAACGCACATCTTTGATCCGCTTCCGTACACATTTCATCAACAGTTTGTGATGCACCGTGTCGAAGTAACTGGCGAGATCACCTTCGATCACCCAGCGACCCGACGTTTCGGAGCTGTCCTGAAGCTGAAACTTCACGGTACGGATAGCGTGATGCACACTCCGCTCCGGCCGAAAACCATAGGAAAGACGGTGAAAATCGCTTTCCCAGATAGGCTCCATGGCCATGAGCATGGCACGTTGTACGATCCGATCCCGAAGGGTCGGAATACCTAATGGTCGCTGTTTTCCGTTGGCTTTCGGGATATAAACTCGCCTCGCAGGCTGTGGCTGGTAGCCGCCTGACAGCAACTCGGCACGGATCATGTCCAGTTGGTACTGGATATCCTGCTCCATTGCTTGCTTGTCGATACCGTCGATGCCCGGTGTCCTAGCGCCTTTCGACGCCAGGGTCACGCGAGCAGCCTCTTGCAACCATGATCGATCAGCAATCATCCTCAGAAGACGGTCGAACTTGCGCCCGTTGTCCGCCGAAGACCATGTTGCCAGCTTGCTCTGCATTTCACTGATTATCAAAGGTCTTCACCTCTCTACGGCAGCTAATCTGCCAAGCAAGCCACTCAAACTGTTCCCCTTCGCCATGTAGCAGGTTTTCCCTGCCTCAAACTACTACGGGAACTCCGCCAGCCTATCGATCATCGGGGTCACATTCCCTTAACATCTCGATAGACCTTCCCCAGTCCACATGCCGGACTCAAACGTATTGGTTAGGTTGCCGATCGCAGTCTTTGCCCTTGCTTTCCGCAAGTCGATACAGACACCATGGTCTGATTATGTTCTCCCCATGGCACCCCACTTGCTGGCATACGTGTACAGCAGGCGTTTGAGAACAGACTCCTACATATAGCCTGTTCTAATCCGTATACCCCCTGATAAGTCGTGTAGGAGGTGGTGACATTTCAACCCATAGACACGGTTTAATCGGTTCGTGTTCCTCAACCTTCCAATACTCAGCCTAGAGATGCATCTTGGCGTAACGACTTCGCCTCACATCCCGTTTCCCACGGGCTCCGTCACCCTGCTAATGCACAACAGGTCACCGCCGCTTCGGCTCTCACTTTCTCATAACAGAAAGTGGGCATCCTTCTATTTCCTCCTTTACAATCCGGATGCATTCCAAACATGCTCAAGCTCAGGCAGCGTCTTCCAGACGCTTCCCGAGGTTGGGCGCACAGTACGTGATGTCGCCAGCCCACACCTCATTTTCTGATAGTGGATTGAAGTTCTGATTCAGCAGGTTATCTGCCACTCGGTCGCTGAGCTTACGCTTGGTCGTTACCTTGTAAGCCACAGGTTGCTTCACTTCTAGTCCCAACTTTCTCATGATGGTTTGAGTACGGTACCGACCGACCTGGAAGCCCTCTTCACGTAGTTTCTTCGACAATGTTCTACTTCCCAGACTGTTCCTGCTTGACTCAAATAGAGCTTTTTACGACGATACAGCTGCAGTTCCTGCGCTGAAATAATCTTAGCGGGACATTTGCGCCAAGCATAGAAGCTAGAACAGCTGACACCCATGACTCGGCATACCACCGTGACTGGAAATTCGGTGGATTGTCGAGAAATGAAGCGATATTTCACTTCATTTCCTTTGCGAAGAGCGCGCTGGCCTTTTTTAAAATGGTTTTCTCCATACGCAGCTCTCGAACTTCCTTACGGAGCTCTTTGAGTTCAGCTCGTTCATCTTCTGATAGCGATTTACCCGACTTTTGATCTTCTAGCTGTCGTTGCCATCGATACAAAAGATTGCTGCGGACACCAAGAGAATCGGCCGCTTTTTGCACGGAGTAGCCCTGATCAGTAATCAATGCGACAGCTTCTTCCTTAAATTCTCGCGGGTATTGCCGGTAACTGCGTTTCTCTGTCATAAACACATCGATAAGTGACGCTATTATTGTCTCTTATTAAAGTGTCCGGAACCATTGAACCAGAACACTCTTGATTGGTTTGATCATATCGATACCGGGATGTTCTGTGATTTTCTAGAACGGTGGCCAACTCTGATTCAGGTAAAACGCGCGCGGGCAGCGACATTGGAAAAGTTTTTTGGAGAATACAATATGCGCCGCCCTGCGGTGTTGGAAAGACGCCTGGCATCCATTAAGGGATCTGCTCCCCTCACAACGGATAAAGCAATCATCGTTCCATACCGCTTACGGGCCTTGGTTTTGGTTAGGCAGCTGCGCGTGATGCATCATCGATCAAAGAGTTTGATGAGGAAATTGAGAAGATTGCCTGCAAGCATGCAGACTACTATTTGTTCAGCCCTTTACCGGGTGCTGGGCCATCATTGGCTCCCAGGTTGCTAGTGGCATTCGGAGAACAAAGAGAGATGTGCGGCAGCGCCGAAGATATAAAAAAATACTCTGGCATCGCTCCAGTAACAGAGCGCAGCGGCAAGAAAGAATGGGTTCATTGGAGATGGCGGTGCTCAACATTTTTGCGACAAACATTCGTGGAATGGGCTGGCCAAACCATTAACAAATCCAACTGGGCCGGCGAGTTCTATCGACAGCGGCGGGAGAAAGGTTGCACCTACCAGGCTGCTGTGAGAGCTCTGGCATTCAAATGGATCAGGATTCTCTACCGTTGCTGGCAGACGGGGAAAGTGTATGATGAAACTGTTTACTTGAAGGCTCTTGAGCGTCGCGGATCAACACTACTGGCCAGGCCGGTTATACAAGAATCTGCTTGACTGAATGGCTCAGGGCGTGAACCGGCCGCTCACAGCATAAGGAGTGAACTACTTTGCGAGATTTCCTATGCACCGATTAGCACTTCGCGGGAAAATGACAGGGTTGAACTGTGTCCTGTTTACTTGCCTGAACATCCCTCTGGCACTGGCCGGAGATGGGGCGTCAAAAGATGATTTCCTTCCTCTCGGTGCAACTCTGGAAATGAGTACGATAGCGCCTTCCCTAAGCGTAGTCTTATCACATGCAGATGATTTCATTGGGGCCAAAGTAACGCTATTCGGGTTTTTATATGGTGTCACTGAATCTCATTCGGCTTTGTTTATATCGCAGGATCATGCGTTGTATGGAGACCTCAGCTCATCCGTTATAGTGCAGAACATGACTAAACACGGTGCGAGTGTGTACGAGTTTTGTGGAGGTCAGTATGTTAGAGTTTCAGGGACGCTCGCTAGAGTGGAAGGATTCATGGGAAATGGATTAGGAAAACCGCTTGTTATTGGCGAACCGACCCGTGTAACTAGAGCTCAAGCGAATGGAGGGAAACCAAAATGCTGGCCCCAATCCCGAGTCGTCCGTTAATTGGATTCCTAAGCTTCCGCAGCTGGCACATAGCCGCCTGATACGAAATGAATACGCGCCAGTAGACTCGACAAGAGGTTGATTTGAAAAGACATTCGTCTAAACACAAAATTGCATACAATGAATGGGTGTTATATGGACCCGTCTTTGTATGTACTTGTTAAATCGTATGGAACTATCGATTCAGACTGCGAAATCGGATGATGCGGAGGAGGTGAGTAACCTTGTACTTCGAAGCTTCGCCGAGTTTGCTTCTCCACACTGGGAGCCTGAAGCCTGCCAATGGTTTCAGAAAATGAACT
Source organism: Halieaceae bacterium (assembly GCA_016744355.1). GTDB lineage: Bacteria > Pseudomonadota > Gammaproteobacteria > Pseudomonadales > Halieaceae > JBALVT01. The sequence continues at coordinate 1,231 of JADGEN010000043.1, read as the reverse complement.
GTGCTAGTGAACTAGTAGGAAAAATTCATAACGCTGCGCATTCATCTATCGCTCTAGTGAACAACGCCATTGTCGGATTTCTCTTGATGCCAAAACCCACTCTTCTTGGGATGTTGTTTATTCATCCAAATGAAATTCGAAATGGTGTGGGAAACGCCATGTGGATTCATACTTGCAAAGCCCTCAGATCTGAGTTTCCCACAGTCTCTACTGTAGAGCTCAATGCCACACCTAATGCGATTTCGTTTTATACTGATATTGGATTTATCCCAGTTTCGGATATGTGTCTCCAGAATGGGTGCAGGGTAATGCGAATGTCATGCCGGCTTCCGGTTAAGGATATCGAGGCAGAATGCAATCTAACAAGCGCATGATACGCAAGCTACGCTTACTTGGGACGCCAAACTGCTGCGCTGCCCGGTGCCCTACTATGCGAACGTTAATGGAAGTCCGTAAAACAGGGGTCAAACCACGAACCAGTCTCATGGCTCTTGCGACTGTGGCTACTAACACTAGATGAAGCTTTCTCAGCATAATGAATAAAATGGTACTCACCACAGTCACTCATACATTCACCATTAGTTTGCTTACATGAGATATTATCAAATTATATTTCGAGTTTTAGCGGGCCTCACCGGCGCGACTTTTCTCATAGTTGGCTCGTTTCTTATAGCCGCGAAGGGCTTTCCCGAGGGAACTTCACAGGTTCTATTAGGGACGATGTTCCTTGTTTATGGGGCTGGCAGCAACAACGGGTATCGTCAATTTCTTAAGGCGCTGGCTATACCAGTATCCATTATTGGAAGCCTTTGGTTTGGCCATGGTTTGTGGGTTGCTGCGACAAAACTGGAGGTGTCAGGTATGTTGGGCGAGGGCGTGATACCTATGTCAACTCAGCCGCTAGTGTTCTCGGTAGTGGTCTGGGGGAAGCTAGTTATGTTCGCAATATGCTCCATTTCTTGGGTGCTCGTTATACGGATGGCGATCCGACGGGCAAGGGTCCGCTAGTGGCACGAAGCCGAAACCCAGGAACTGTGATAAATTGATATGGCAGTCTGCTATTTACTCAAAGCAGACTCTGGTGATTCTCAACAAGTACACGCTAAGGACAGCAGTTTTGGCGAAAAATCACATAGTATTGCGACTGCTTTGCTTAATACCACTGGCGATGCTCCTGTCTAGCTTCGTATTTTGGTTTGAGTGGGCTGAAACTAAGGGTGCTGTGCCTGAG
>JADGEN010000042.1 GCA_016744355.1 Halieaceae bacterium | reverse complement strand
GAGTTGATACCGACGTTAGCCCTTAGTGTGGTGGACAACAGTGAACTTACTATATTTCCCCGGCCCATTGCCTATCTCCTCAAAGCTGTTGGTACTCTTTTTCTAGACGTTTCATGGCTTTCTTGGATACGCCGCCCAAAATATTGATCGCTTCACGCAAACGAGCTCTGCTCATATCAGGCCCGAGTAACTCCATGGAATCGACTACCGAAAACGATGCTGGCGAACCGGATATTGCTATAAACAAAGGTGCTAAAAAATCCTTCACCTTGACCTCCATAGCATCTGCGGTCGCTTTCAGTTCATCCCAGATCGCGTCACGGTTCCACTGCTGCAAGGCCTCCATTTTCCATAGAGAAAATTGCAGGCCCTTGACCACGTCCTCCCGTTCTCCTTTGAGTGACTCAAAACTAGCCTCGGTGAGTGGCAAGCTGCCGGAAACCAGAAAGCTCGCCAGGGGCGCAAAGTCGCTGAGGGTTTCCATACGCTTCTGCGCATGTGGTAGTACTTTTTTCAGGTTTTCTTCATTAAAAGCCCAGTCGATCAGACGTTGCGCCAACTGCTGCTGATTCAGGTCTTCCCGAATCCACATGCCGTTCAACCATTTGAGTTTTTCTACATCGAAGATGGGGCCGCCCAGAGACACGCGTTGGATATCGAAATTGTCGACCATCTGTTGTAGCGTAAACTTCTCACTTTCGTCGGGCATAGACCAGCCCATACGTCCCAGGTAATTAACAAGTGCCTCGGGTAAGAAGCCCATACGCTTGTAATAGAGGATACTGGTGGGGTTTTTGCGCTTGCTCAACTTGGATTTATCGGTGTTGCGCAGCAGAGGCAGGTGACACAACACAGGCATGTCCCAGCCAAAGTATTCGTATAACAGTTTGTGCTTGGGTGCGGAGTTAATCCACTCTTCACCGCGCAACACGTGGGTAATACCCATTAGATGGTCATCAACAACATTGGCCAAGTGATAGGTGGGCATACCGTCGGATTTGATTAGAATCTGCGCGTCGACCATGCTCCAATCCAACTCGATGGTGCCACGCAGCATATCATCGACGGCGCAGGCGCCCTCTTCATCGGGAACAATCATACGAATCACAAAAGGCTGGCCCGCGTTGCGACGCTTCTCTACTTCCTCATCGGGCAACTTCAGGTCGGCGGGCTTCAACGCGGTGCTATTTCCTGCCCCGCGGCGAGCTTCACGCAATTCGTTTAGTTCATCACCCGTGCGGTAGCAAACAAATGCCTTGCCCTGATCTAACAGTTGCTGAGCGTACTTGCCATACAATTCCATGCGCTCGCTCTGACGATAAGGACCGTGTTCGCCTCCTATATCAGGACCTTCATCCCACTCCAGACCCAACCAGCGCAACGAGTCGAGAATAGCCTGCTCTGACTCCGGGGTGCTGCGAACCTGGTCTGTGTCTTCTATGCGCAGCAAAAACTGTCCACCATGAGCGCGGGCAAAGCACATATTAAATAGAGCGATATAGGCGGTGCCTACATGGGGGTCCCCCGTGGGAGATGGGGCGATGCGGGTACGTACAGTCATAGCAGAAGGTTCAGTTATTCAGGAGCTGGCGATTATACGGCCTCAATCGCGCAAATCCTATGAACTGAGCATCTAAATCTGTACCCCGGGACAAGCCGGAAAGGATTAGTTGATAGTAAAACCACCGTCTACCGTGATAATTTGCCCGGTCATTAAATCGGTGCCGGTGATGACAGAGATAATACTGTCGGCAATATCTTCTGGTGTAGAGACTTTACCCAGAGGTGCAGCGCCCTCGGCAAACTCGATGACACTTGACCAGTTATCGCCCCAGCCCTCACTGGCCCATTTCCCATTGATAAGCCCCGGGCAGATAGCATTAACTCGAACATTGTGCTCGCCAATGGCTTTGGCCAACGTTCTGGTAAGGCTATTGAGGCCCGCTTTCGACGCGCAGTAGGCCATTGAACTACCATTGGTGGTTAAGCCGGCTATGCTGGAGGTCATGACAACCTCACCGCCGCCCTGCTTAATCAACTCGGGCAGCGCCGCTCTGGTCATATAAAAGGGCCCCATCAAATTGGTACCCAAAGTGGACTCCCAAACTGCATCCGACAACAAATCCAGGTTCTTATGTTCTACATAGGTTGTGGTTCCCGCATTGTTGACTAAAATATCCAGCTGGCCGAATTCCTCGACGGCCTTTTGCACCATAGCGATACACTGCAGATCGTCGCTAACATCGGCTTTAAACATAACGGCAACACCGCCGGCATTTTTAATCTGCGCAACGGTAGCCTCGGCCCCGGACCGGGAGCGGGCATAATTAACAAGTACTTTGACACTCTGTGCGGCCAGCTTAATAGCCGTTGCGGCGCCTACGCCTGAGCTGGCACCGGTAACAATGGCAACTTTATTTTCCAGATTCACGGTGTATTTCCTCCAAACAAAGCGATAAAAATTCGGCGTTTACAATAAGGTAGATTTTCGTTGGGAACAAGCGAATAAACCCTGGGTTTCAGAATTACCGGGCATTGTGCTGGATGTCCCTGCTCGTACAGGTCAATCGAGAATTTGAAGAGCATCTCAAATACGACCGCTTCGAATACGGGTTCCTGCGTGCTGTCGATCAGGCATGAACGAAATTTAGTATATTTGCCCCCCTCTTTGACCAACCAAGCGGGCCTGCGTTACCATCGCGTATTCCCCGATGTGAGACAGGTTTTATCGTGAGTAAGTATTCCCTCCCTGAAGAAAATGTTCTAGCGGAAGCAAAACGGGAACACAAAAAAGGCAATATTGAAGGCGCCATCGCCTTATACCAACGGCTTGTATCTAATAACCCCGGAAACAAGAAAGCCAGGAAGGAGTTAAGCGCGCTACAACAGAAGGCGGGCGTTACTGGTTCAAAAAAGCAACGCCAGACCGATCTAAAACGCCTTACCCTACTCTACCAGTCGGGGCGCCACGTTGCGGCAAAGAAGGAAGCGCTCCGCCTTGTGACCTTGTACCCCAAGCAACCTCTGCCACTCCAGATTTATGGCGCTACCTGCGCTGACGAGGGAGATTACGAGGAGGCTGTAAAAGCTTACAACCGTGCCCTGTTAATCGAGCCAAACTTCATTCCTGTGATGAACAATTTGGGGACAACCCTGAGTAATTTGGGCCGCCTGCCAGATGCAAAGGCCTGTTTTGAGCGAGCTATAGCTATTGATCCTAAACTCTCTGTTCTGGAACGTAATCTGGGCACTGTTCTTCTGCAAATGTCGCGTCCCGAAGACGCCATCCCACATTTCCACAGAGCAATGGAACTGGAACCACAGCAGCTGGAGAACTACCGGCGACTCGGTCAGGCCTACGCTGACACGGGTATGGCCGAACAGGCACTACGATGGTATGAGCGTGCCCTGGAAATTAGTCCCGAATCTACAGTGCTCCAGCATCACATTGACGCTCTCACCGGGACCACACCTGCTAGCCCGCCAGAACAGTATATATCCGAATACTTTGACGAATTAGCCCCATCCTTTGACAGAAAGTTGACCGGCAGCCTTCGCTACTCAGCTCCCGATCAGCTCCGGAAAATGTTGAATGAGCTGTCCGACCCGGCACCCAGGACATTCGCCCGCACCATCGACCTTGGATGCGGGACAGGACTCTCTGGTATGGCATTTGCAGATATCAGCGGTCACCTTACAGGCGTAGATTTATCCACGAGAATGCTGGCACAGGCAAGGGGTCGAAACATCTATGATAATCTGCTGACGGGAAACCTGCAGAGCACATTAACTGACATCCAGCAGAGGTTTGACTTATTCATTTGCGCAGATGTGCTGGTATACATTGGTGACCCCATTTCGCTGTTTGAAAAAATTCGAGACCGCGCGACTGCAGGCGCGCTATTTCTGTTAACAACAGAGCATGCCGAGAGCGGTACTTTTGAGCTGCTTCCCACAGAGCGCTACAACCACTCAAAGGCCTGCATTGAGGATGCCGCAACGCGTTGTGGTATGGCAATAGAGCGTTTTGAAACAATAGACCTGAGACTGGAAAAGGAGAAAAGTATAGTCGGAGGAGCATATATTCTTCGACTGCCTTGATATGCACATCTTGGACAAGGTGCGCGTACTTTGTGCGCACATCCACTTTTAATGAGTTATTTTACCCTTGAAAATTAACAGGTTATTTTCAGTCGCCCCAATGATGGACTGGTCGGATCGTCACTGCCGCCATTTCTGGCGTCTGCTCACCAAAGAGTCGTTGCTCTACACCGAAATGGTCACAACTGGAGCCCTGATTCATGGGGATCGCGAACGGTTTTTGCATTTTGGTCAATCCGAGCACCCCGTGGCCCTGCAACTGGGCGGCAGTAACCCGGCGGACTTGGCTCAATGCGCGCAATGGGCCCAGCAGTGGGGTTACGATGAAGTAAACCTAAATTGCGGCTGCCCTTCCGACAGGGTTCAGTCCGGTATGTTTGGTGCCTGCCTTATGGCACAACCACAGCTGGTTGCAGACTGCGTGAGCGCCATGCGCAGTGCCTGCGACATTCCGGTGACAGTAAAGCACCGCATTGGTATTGATGATATGGAGCGCTACGATCAGCTTACCGCCTTTGTAGAGCCGGTGGCGGCTGCCGGCTGTGAGGTATTTATAGTGCACGCCAGAAAGGCCTGGCTGCAGGGTTTGTCGCCTAAAGAAAACCGGGAAGTTCCACCGCTCAACTACGACTGGGTGTACCAACTGAAGCGAGATTATCCCGAGCTGACTATAGTCATCAACGGAGGTATACAAACTCTCAGCGAATGTGAGGCTCACCTGAAGCAGGTAGATGGGGTTATGATTGGCAGAGAGGCCTACCACAACCCCTGGATGTTGGCTGAAGTTGACTCAAGGTTTTATGGTGCGGAGAACCCCGCTTCGCAGCGCGATGACATAATCGAGGCACTAATGCCCTACATAAGTGAGCAAATGACCGGTGGTGCCAGGCTCAATCACATTACACGACACATTCTGGGCCTGTATCAGGGCGTTGCCGGGGCGAGAAAATTCAGGCGTCATATCAGCGAGAACGCTTTCAAAAAAGAGGCGGGCATAGAAGTATTAAACGAAGCCTACAATTTGGTTCGACAGTATCAGGGGCACATGGTGCCCAGCACAAATACAGGAACTACGCATGAGTAACAAACTTGATCAACTCAAAGCCATGACTGACGTGGTTGCCGATACAGGTGACATCCAAGAGATAAAGCGCTTCGCCCCCGTGGATGCCACGACCAATCCGTCACTACTTCTCAAGGCCGCCTCACTCCCACACTACGCCACTCTATTGGATCAGGCCAAAGCAGCGGCTGCGCAACTGGGAGGTAGCAGCTCCGAACAACTTGCCAATTGCTGTGACAGATTTGCCGTGGATGTCGGCCGTGAAATACTCGACGTAATACCCGGAAGGATATCAACTGAGGTCGATGCACGATTATCATTTGACACCGAGGCCTCCATGGAGCGAGCCAGAAAGCTAATCGGCATGTACGAAGCCGCAGGTATTGATAAGAGCCGCATACTTATCAAACTTGCCTCCACCTGGGAGGGAGTTCTCGCCGCCAAACAGCTCGAAAAAGAGGGTATAAACTGCAATCTGACCCTATTATTCGGCTTCAGTCAGGCTGCTGCCTGCGCCGATGCAGGCGTGTTTCTTATATCCCCCTTTGTTGGTCGTATTCTGGACTGGTACAAAGCCAACACTGAATTGACCATCGAAAACCCACAGGACGACCCGGGAGTGCAATCGGTTTCCCGCATCTATCATTACTATAAGACGCACGATTATAGAACAGTGGTCATGGGAGCCAGCTTCCGCAACACCGATGAAATCGAAGCGCTTGCCGGTTGCGATCGCCTGACCATCAGCCCTGGCTTACTGGAATCCCTCGCATCCAGTAGCGACGCATTGCCCAGACAACTCAACGCCAATACCGCACAATCCAACGATACGAAAGCGGCTCCACTCGAAGCGGAGTTTCGCTACCAGCTAAACGACGACGCCATGGCAACTGAAAAACTGGCTGAGGGGATACGTAATTTCGTAGTGGACCAGATAAAACTGGAAACATTGATTAGTAGTCGATGAGAGCACAGTGGTAGTGTTCTGTGTGCTTAGCCGGCTTCCAGCACTGCCATTAAGTCTTTAAAACGCGACTTATTGTCGTCACTGATGTCCATTAGAACACGGTGGGCCTCAATCACTTTTTCCTTCACGCCCTGCTCCGTGCCGGGAATAACAGGAATTTCGCTGGCGAATTCAGACGTGCCACACACTTCTTCATGCAGGTTGAACAGCCGCTGAAAGCCCATGCTTTTAAGCAATCGGTTGATACCAGTGTTGCAGGAGTAAATGGCTGGCGTAAACCCGAACGTTCTCTTAACTTCTATCGCCAGTTTCGCCAGCATGCCCAGCGTTGTACTGTCTATTCCCTCTGCATCGCATAAATCGACCCATACACTGACAAAACTCTCATCCTCGTACATCTTGTCAAAATAGTCATCTATGGTAGTTGAGAGCGTCAGACGCACATCGCCTGTCATGCGAATGACATAGGCTCCATTTTTGGATGCGGCAAGAATCTTACCCTCAGTCATTGGGCTCCCCGCTTACTCAAGAATAAAGCTGCAATATCGTCGGGGGCCGTTTCTACAGTGTCCAGGCCAAGGCGCGTCACCAGGTCTCCCGGGGAGTCCGCAGTTTGCTCAAACACGTCGAGAAAGTACTTCTCTTTCTCAATCAGGTTTTTGGGTGGCAATATTTCCAGAATGCCATCGGAGAATAGCGCCAACATAAAACTATCAGGCAGGTCGATGAGATGTTCTTCAAATTGAGTGTCTTGCATAATCCCTACCGCAGTGCCCTCGCCCCGCAGGTAGCGCGCACCCTGACCCGACACCAACACAGGTTGCGGTAGATGCCCAGCCACGCTATAGCGCAACGAGTTTTGTTTCATATCGAGCAGACCCACTACCATGGTGGCAAATTTTCCCACGCCCAGGTCCAGCAGTTCAGCATTGGCTTTTTTCAACATGGAGACAGGACTGAGGATTGAGTCATCCCCCTGACGAAGAAAATCTGAACGTTTTCTGGCAAACAAATTTTTCAACAACACCGTGGCAAAAGCAGATGAACTGCCGTGCCCTGAGACATCGGCCATAAAGAAGGCCACATAGTTATCTCCCACTGTAAAATAGTCGGTAAAGTCGCCACTGAGATATAAGGAGGGAATGACGGTATGACTAAAAACGTAGTCGTCCAATACCAACGGACTGACAGGTAACATGCGCAGCTGCACCTGACGTCCAGCTTGTTGGTCCTGCTCCAGCATCTTCACCGTTCCGCGCAATTCCACATTGGCGGCTTCAAGGCGTCGCCTCGAGCGCAACAGCTCACGGCGCATTTGGCGTTGACGCACACAGCGCTCAATTGATTTTTTCAGAGCCCCGGTATCCTCAATGGGTCGCATAAAAAAATCGCTGGATCCCAGACGAAGGGCAGTCATAATACTTTCGACTTCGGCCCGATCACTGAGCATGATAGACGGAACCTGTATATCCATTTCGCTGAGTGTGTGCCTGGCATCGCTCCAGGATACTCCCGCGAGATCCATTTCACACAGAATGACGTCCACTTCACTGCTTTCGGCGAGGGAATAATCAGCATTCAGCAGATCGACCACAAGTTCAACCTTGTATCCAAACTCGGACACAAGCCCAGCGAGCGCTTGGGCCCGCGAAGCATCGTCATCAATTATCAGTACATTTCCGTTAGAAGCCATCACTACACACTTTGATGGGAGTATCGGCGTGACACTACCCCCATCACAGGGCAGTGGCAATACAGTTTTTGATGCGGGGGCTGAGATTTGTTCATTTTGTGACTTAATTGGCCTAATTCGCTGCTCTAGAAATCTTCATCCCAATCATCATCCTCACTATCGAGGAATGAGTCTTCCACCACACCATCATTTAACAGGACCTTTCGTTGCTGCAGGTAGGCGTCTCTGACAAAAATATAACGATCACCGGATATAAGCTCTTCGGCCTTGAGCAGACGCGCTCTCAGGTCAACAATCTCAAGTGCAAACAGTGAATTTCGAATCCGGGTATCGTCTACAAAATACACCTGAGGTGCCAGGTAAAGGTCAACCACTGTTCCCGCACCGCTGCGCATGGTACGCGGCCCAAATAAAGGCACCATTATGTAAGGGCCCGAACCCACCCCCCAAGTTGCCAGTGTCTGGCCAAAATCCGTACGAAACGGGCGAATTCCCATGGGGGTAGCCACATCGATAAAACCCAGAAAACCCGCTGTGGAATTTACCAAAAACCGGCTACCGCTTTGCATTGCTCCTTCGAGGCGCCACTGCAGCAAAGCATTTATCGTGGTGTTGAAGTCATAGAGATTGGCAAAAAAATTGCCCACGCCGCGCTCCCCAACATCTGGCATGACCGCATGGTAGACCTGGGCAACTGGCTTCACCAAAAACCTGTCCAGCCCATTATTCAGGGCGAACAATGGACGGTTGATTGACTCCAGGGGGTCAACATTTTTTTCTTCCAGCAAGACCTGACCCTGTGCGAACGACAGAGGCAATAGCAGAAAAAGGGACAAAAAGAGTCGAATGATAGCCATCATAGAGTACAAATAGTGATGCTGAATTTTAACCGTGCTGCCGGAGTGAAGCAACCGCTCCCGAAACAGGCATCAAGCCGTTATTGGTGGACCAATTATAGACTGTTCTGCCAGATCGGCGAGTAATTCACTGCCAAAACCCAGCACCGCTTCGGTTGATATATTCAATTCTCCCGCCAACCGGGATAAAAGCTCAGCGCCCGTAGCGTTGACATTATCCCGTAGTAACTCCAGTAATCGCGCGGTCGCCGGGTTTAGTTCCATGAAGCGAACATCGTCCTCGCGGTTTCTGTACACCGCCAAGAACGTGGGTTCATCGGGTTCGCCAGGCTGAAATTTCTGTCCAATTTTATGCACAGGAAATTGATAACTCAGCAGCCACGCTAGCGGTGACAGCACCACTACCTCCTGCAGAGGAAGCTGCACATAACCCATACTGTCGATACTTTCTTCCGACACATCCAATGCCAGCTCCACCCATTCATAGTGTGCAAGTTCGGCCAGAAATGGAGGGTCGGCAGCATTGTCTTCACGATCCTGTGTCAGGTAACGCAGAAATTCCTGGCTGATCTCGAGAAAATAAGGCGTGTGGCACCGGTGACAATCAATAAAATCACCAACCAGATTGTGCCACGGCGCATCGGCATACAGGCTACGCAGCACGGGAAATCCACTGCTGATAAAGCCCTCGAGGTTGTTGTAAACCAGGTCCTGGTAAATTTTTAGCCGCCGGGGTTCAACCCCTTCGGGAGCTGGCATGGTCTGCGGATTACGCAGAAAGTTGGCCATGGTAGACTGCGCTTTGTGCAACTGTGTTGCTTCCGTCGACTTCATGCCACGACCGGTGAGAGGTGGGGTTCACATACGTTTTGGCAAGCTTTAACCCGTTCTACTTCCTGCAATAGCTCAGGCAGTGGCGGTAAATTGAAATCGCGTTCCAGTAGTGTAGGCAACGGCCCTACACGCTCGTAAGCCTGCGCCAGCAGCTGCCACACGGGGTCGATAACATCAGCGCCGTGAGTATCGACTTTGAGGTCTTCCGCTTCGTCGTAGTGTCCCGCAATATGAATGTATCGGGCGCGTTCCAGCGGTAACGACTCTAAAAATTCCCGCGGGTCATAACAGTGATTAATGCTGTTAACGTATATGTTATTCACATCGAGTAACAGGTCGCAGCCAGATTCATCCAGCACAGCATTGATAAACTCCGATTCACTAAGATCGTTGTGAGTCTGACCGTAGTACGAGGCATTTTCCAGAATAAGTGGCATACCAATAATATCCTGAACCTGGCGCACGCGCGCCGCCACGTAGTGCACCGCTTCCTCAGTAAAAGGAATCGGCAACAAGTCGTATAGATGTCCGTCGGCGGCACAATAGCTTAAATGCTCGCTGTAAAAAGGGGCGTTTATGGAAGTCATGAATTGCCGAACTGACCTCACTAACTCGGTATCGATAGGGTCGGGCCCCCCGATATCCAGTGACAAGCCATGCAGGGCGATAGTATATCGCTCTGCAATTTGCCGAAACTGCTTACCCAAGCGGCCACCAACTCCAATCCAGTTCTCCGGCGCCACTTCCAAAAAATCGACCACTCCCTGGTCTGCTGCCAAGAGCGGGCTCAACAGAGCCCGCCTTAGCCCGAGGCCCGATCCCTGCAGCACTCGGTTAGAGTTAGGCATTACTTCGAGCCGCCACACTTACCCTCGCCACACTTGCCTTCAGGTTTTTTGTTGTCGCCACAAGAACCTTCAGCCTTCTTGTCGCCACAAGAACCTTCGCCCTTCTTATCGCCGCAGCTGCCTTCGCCTTTCTTATCGCCACAAGAGCCTTCGCCCTTCTTATCGCCACAAGAGCCTTCGCCCTTCTTATCGCCACAAGAGCCTTCGCCCTTCTTGTCGCCGCAAGAGCCTTCGCCTTTCTTGCCGCCACAATTGCCCTCGGCGTCTTTGCCATAGCTGGCCAGGTCATAGCCACCGCTTAATTGCTGTGCAGAAAAAGGATTGGATGCAGCGGAGGTTACCGGAGCAAATGAACTTGCGAGAAATGCAGCGCCTAGAGCTGCAGCAATTGGTTTTATAGAATGAGCCATGATTAGTTCCCTGTAGTGTCATTGAGTTTTAATGCACTCACCTTATTAATCGGGTGAGTACCGAAGTGCCAGCTGGCAATCATCGTGCTAGTTATGACAAAGCATCCAGTGCTAAGTTTCATTATCGAGAAGACCAAAATGGTAATATTTCACAAATCAATAATTTTACTGCGGTTAAACCTAATGTGGATTGCTATTTATCCAATGCACAACCTTCTCCCATTGCTCATCCAGGCGCTTGGCCGAGATAGCCTGCCGCGTACCCAGACTCTGGGCAAATAGCGACACCCGGAACTCTTCCAACATCCAACGGTAGCGCAACGCGTCTGCGCACACCTGCAGCAACTCTGGCCGGGACTGCTGCGCCTGCCATAGTTTCGCAGCCACAGCTTCCAGCATCTCGGTGTTCTTCTGGTCCTTGGCGGGCTGCCCCCCAAGGCGCTGCACCCTATTAAGCAGTGCTTTCAGGTATCGAGGATACTGTGCGAACCATTCCTGGGGCGTATTTTGAATAAAGCCAGGGCACAGAAGTTTCACCAGTTGATCATTTATATCCGCAAACGTAGCCCGGTACTTGGCGGAGTCGGCCCCGGCCAACTCTTTCCGCAGCTCGGCTAGTACAGACAAAGCATTAAACAGCGTCGACTCCAGTTCATTGCCACAGGTCACTAGCTCACCCTTGCCTTGCGCCAGCATTTGGGTAAAAGCATCCTGCTTCCAGGGCAACTCACCATCCAAGCCCATCGCCCATACAAAAGCACCGCTGGCCAGGTCGGCCAATAATGCTGGCCGGTCCAACTGTGCAGCGGCAATCACCAGGGTGTATTTATTGCCCTTCAGTAATTGTCGAGTCAGATACTTAACGCTAGTGGCATTGTGCAGTTGAGCTAATCGCAAAATGCCCTGTCGATGCTGTATTTTTGCCTGATCAGGATAATCGAACAATTCAATGTCAACGCTTTGACCTTTATCCACCAACGCCGGATAGGCGACAATATCGATACCAGCCTGCCGGAACTGCCACTGCTGTGGGAGTTCATCAAAGTCCCAGCGCGTGATGCCTGTTCGTGCCGGGCTGTGCAACTTGGCAGAACTCACACTCTGCCCCGTATCGCTGCGAAACCTGGCAATCAAGTGCTTGAGATCACGCCCTTGCTCCAGCAGTTTCCCTGTCGCATCAACAACCTTCACGTTCATCCGATAGTAGTCATCCAGTGCTGCGTAGTTCCAATCCTCTGGGGTTATGCTCAACTGCCCTGCTTTGGATAACTGTGCTGCCAGTTCACGACCCAGATCCACATCAGAAGGAGTGAGAGCAGACAGAGCCCGGTCGACAAAGTCGGGCACGGGAACCAGCAGACGACGTTTAGCCTTGGGTAAGGCGCGCACCATAGCGATACACTTTTCCCGAAGCAGGCCTGGCACTAACCAGTCAAATAGAAACCGTGGTGTACGATTGAGCAAACCAACTGGCACCGTTACGGATACTCCATCGGCCACTTTGCCCGGCTCGAACTGATAACTGAGTTTGAAGCGCATGTCTTGCCACTGCAGATGGTCGGGAAACTGCTCACCCACTTCACCGCCCAGATCCTTTGCCAGAAGAGTCTCGCGCTGCACGCGCAAACCATTGTTTGCTTCGGGATTTTTCTTGATCCAGGATTGCAGACGACCTGCGGTGTAAATATCGTCGGGCAAACGTTCATCGTAGAACTGAAACAACACCTGCTCATCTGCAAGAATATCGCGCCTGCGGGTACGAGCCTCCAGGTCCTCCAACTCCCTCACCTGGCGCTGGTTATACTTGAGGAATGCCGGATGTGGATGAAATTTTGCAGCAATCAGGCCTTCCCTGATCAACAGTTCCCGCGACTCCACTGGGTTAATCGGACCATAGTGAACAGATTGCTTATCAGACACGGTCAAGCCAAACAGGCTGATTCTCTCATAAGCCATAACCCGACCACCCCGGGCTTGCCAGCGCGGCTCATAATAATGATGCTTCAATAGGGAGGGATTGATGCCCAGGACCCAAGCGGGGTCAATGGCGGCTACCGAACGTGCGTAAACTTTGCTGGTTTCAACAATTTCTGCCGCCATAAGCCACTTGGGCTTCTTCTTAAACTGCGATGAACCAGGAAATATTTGCAGCTTGCGACCGCGACTACCAAGATACTCATGCCCCTCCTGGAACTGGGCTATATTACTCAACAGTCCTGATAGCAGTGCAGTATGAATATCGTCGTAATTTTCTTCCCCGCCTAATACAGAGCGGGGGCGAAGCTTTTGCGCCTTACAGGCAAGGGTTAGCTGATAGTGGATATCCCGCCATTCACGCATACGCATAAAAGACAGGAATTCTTTTTTACACAATTTCCGTAACTGGTTCTGGCTCAGGGCCTGACGCTGTTCCTCGTAATATTTCCACAAGTTCAACCACGCCATGAAATCAGACTTCTCATGCACAAAGCGCGCATGCATCTGGTCCGATTGCTGCTGCTTGTCCGCTGGGCGCTCTCGTGGATCCTGCACAGTCAGGGCACTGGTAATCACCAGTATTTCCTCCAGAACACCGTGTTTGGACGCTGCCAACACCATACGACCCAGACGAGGATCCACCGGCAGACGGGCCATTGCCTTGCCCACCTCTGTCAGCTTACCCACAGCAGTGACTGCGCCCAATTCCTCCAGTAACTTGTAACCATCACGGACCATGCGCGGGTCCGGCGGATTAATGAAAGGAAACTCTGAAATATCTCCCAAGCGCAACAACAACATCTGCAAAATAACCGCGGCGAGGTTGGTGCGTTTTATTTCCGGATCGGTAAACTCAGGACGGCCGCAGAAATCTTCCTCGCTGTACAAGCGCAGACACACGCCCGATTCCACCCGTCCGCAGCGACCCTTGCGCTGATTGGCACTGGCCTGGGATATGGGCTCAATGGGCAGGCGCTGTACCTTGGTACGAAAGCTGTAGCGACTAATACGTGCTTCACCCGGGTCGATAACATATCGAATTCCAGGCACGGTCAAGGACGTTTCAGCCACATTAGTTGCCAAGACCACGCGCGTACCCCGTCTTGTTTTAAGATCAAAGACTCTATTCTGTTCAGCCTGGCTGAGACGCGCATAGAGGGGTAATACCTCCAGTTGACTCTGATGACGCAACTCCTTAGCCAGCTCTCTTATGTCCCTCTCTCCCGGCAGAAAAATCAGAATATCACCACGCTTGCCAAACGCGCCCGCATCAACTTCTTCCACCAAAGAGACGATTTGCTCCTGCACGCCCTTGTCGCGATCGGATACACGCTCCCGATATACCGTCTCCACGGGATAGGTACGTCCGGACACTTCGATGACCGGAGCTTTTTCAAAATGTCGTGAAAAGCTGTCGACATCAATGGTGGCAGAGGTAATGATAAGTTTTAGATCGGGACGCTTAGGCAGCAAACGTTTCAGGTAACCAAGCAGGAAGTCGATATTGAGACTGCGCTCATGCGCTTCATCGATAATAATCGTATCGTACTTACGCAGCATCCTGTCGCGCTGAATCTCGGCCAATAGAATGCCGTCGGTCATCAATTTAAGACAAGTAGTGTCGGAAACCTTATCGGTGAAACGCACTTGAAAGCCCACGAGTTCACCCACACTTGTTTTCAGCTCCTGGGCGATCCGTTGCGCCACAGTACGCGCTGCAATTCGCCTGGGCTGAGTATGCGCAATCATTGCCTGTGTTCCGCGCCCCAGATCCAGGCAAATTTTGGGCAACTGTGTGGTTTTGCCCGAACCTGTTTCACCCGCTACAATCACAACTTGATTTTGCTCTATTGCACGCGCAATAAGCTCCCGTTGCTCAACAACTGGCAGCTCAGGAGGGTATTCGATTGAGGGCACAGATCTCGGCGTGAGGGTGTTATTGACCATTCGTCCTGACTCGTAAAAAAACGTGGCGACTATAGCATGTATTGCTCTATGGACGGACACGGCGCAGGCTACACCCAGCTACCCCTTCGGGGTAGTACGGCGAACACCTCAATCCAGTAGAATCAGGCATTCGGTATTTTAGCGGAGACTAACGCGAGCATATGGGTATGGATAAAGGAAGCAGCTTCTGGAACCGGGCACTGCGCAACGCGCGCAGCGCATGGGACAAAATAGCCACAGACAACGACGGTGGTGTTCCCAGTATTTCATCTACACCGGGTCTGAACGACGAAGACAGGGTCGAGGTCATCAAACATATGCAGGCCTGCCTGGACAGGCGCGGTGGCGAAGTATCAGCACGCAAACGAGCGGCGGCACTGGGGCACGTGTATATGTCTTTGAACAAAGCCGGCCGCAAACGATTTCTGACCTTACTCACCGACGAGTTTGGCACCGACCACGACAAGGTAGACCAAGCTGTTGTAATGCTCTCCCAATCCCAAGCAGAAGACAGATTCGCCGTTGAGCAAAAACTGAGGGAAGCCCTTAAAGCGCCCAGAGTTCAACTTCTCACTCAATTTAATGCGCTACCCGAAGGTGTCAAATTCCTTGTGGATATGCGTGAGGAACTGATCCCCTGGGCCAAGAAAGACAAACAGTTGCGCGGATTGGAGAGCGACCTTAAAACGCTGCTGACAAACTGGTTTGATGTGGGCTTTCTGGAACTGCGCCAAATCACCTGGGAAGCCCCCGCAGCTCTGCTGGAAAAACTATTTATCTACGAAGCGGTGCACGAAATAAAAGACTGGGAAGACTTAAAAAACCGTCTGGCATCCGACCGCCGATGTTTTGCCTTCTTTCACCCTCGCATGCCCGATGAGCCCCTGATATTTGTCTGGGTGGCCCTGGTTAATGGTATTTCAGACAATGTACAGGTATTGCTGGATCACAATGCTCCCCAGGGTGAACCTACCGAGGCCGACTGCGCGATTTTCTATTCGATATCCAATGCGCAAGCAGGTTTGTCAGCCATTAATTTTGGCAACTTCCTGATTAAGCGCGTTGTGGACCAGCTCTCCAGAGAGCTGCCAAATATCAATACCTTCGCCACCTTGTCGCCCATCCCGGGTTTCAGGCGCTGGCTGGACCGGGTCGTTACAGACGGCTCACTCAACATTCTTACTGCAGAAAACAGTGCTGCGGTGATGGCACTTTGCCCCGGAAAATCGGCCGAAGCGGCAGTAAACGAAGTTCTATCCCGCTATGAATGGCATAAAGACGACAAGCTGGCATCGGCGCTGAAAGATCCCCTGCAAAAGCTCGCTGCACATTACCTTATCAACGAAAAGCGCGCGGGCGGAACAGCCGAAAATCCGGTTGCGCACTTTCATCTCAACAACGGCGCCATCATCGCACAGATTGATTGGCTCGCTGACACCTCAGAGCGCGGCATCAAAGAGTCTGCCGGCATGATGATAAATTATCTGTACAAGCTGAAGACCATCGATAACAATCATGAGTCTTACCGTGCCGGTGAAGAGGTAATTGCTTCTACCCGCGTAAGGAGTCTTCTGAAAATCTAGCGGAGCAGAATCATGGCGTCACTGAACATCACGAGCACGGCGCAACTAAAGGAACTGATTGAGCAGCGAGATTATTCCCATATCAAGGTGGGGGTATTCGACATCGACGGGATTATGCGCGGCAAATATATGTCCCGCGAAAAGTTTCTATCAGCACTGAATAAAGGCTTCGGTTTTTGTGACGTCGTACTGGGCTGGGACAGTAACGACCAACTTCTGGACAACCTCAAGTTTACTGGCTGGCACACCGGATACGGTGACATCCCGGTCACCCTCCTTCCCAGCACAGCTCGCGAACTACCCCTGGAAAAAAATACTTTATTGGTGATGGGCGAGTTCTCTGACAATGCAGCGGCGATTTGCCCCAGAGCCACGCTGGGCCGCGTGCTTCAGCGCGCCGCTGAAATGGGATTTACGATCAATGCCGGTTTCGAATTCGAATTCTTTGTGTTCGACGAAACACCGCAGTCGGTGCGCGAAAAAAACTACCAGAACCTACAACCGATGACACCGGGAAACTTCGGTTACTCCATGCTACGCACTTCAGTACATGCCGACTTTTATCAGGGCCTGCTGCAATTGTGCGAAGACATGGACATGCCGATTGAGGGTCTTCATGAAGAAACCGGCCCCGGCGTGATGGAAGCCGCACTGCATTATGGCGACGCAATGGCCGCCGCCGATCGCGCTGCGTTGTTCAAAACCTTTTGCAAAATATACGCCCAGCACCACGGCCGCATGGCTACGTTCATGGCACGCTGGTCGCCGGACTGGCCGGGGCAAAGCGGGCATATTCATGTTTCCATGCAAAACCAGCAAGGCCAATCGGTTTTTTACCAGAACAACAACGACGCCAACATGTCAGAAACAATGCAAGCCTTCGTCGCTGGTCAGCAAAAATTTATGCCTGAATTATTGGCCATGGTTGCTCCCACCGTCAATTCCTACAGCCGTCTTGTGCCTGGTTTTTGGGCACCCACCGACGCCTCCTGGGGCATTGAGAACCGCACTTGCGCCCTACGCGTAATCCCCGGAAGCCCCACAAGTCAACGCGTGGAATACCGTATTGCGGCGGCAGATGCTAACCCTTATCTCGCTCTGGCGGCTGCGATCGCCTCTGGCCTTGCTGGCGTAGAGAAGAACCTGCGGCCCTCAAAACCCATTGCCGGGAATGCCTATGAAGAGAGCTTTCCAGAGTCTCTGGCACTACCCACGACTCTGTGGGATGCGGCGCAGAACTTTAAGCAATCCGAGGTCGCGCCGGACTGGTTTGGTACAGATTTCGTTGAGCATTTTTCCGCCACCAGAGAATGGGAAGAACGAGAATATCGTCGCCACATTAGCGACTGGGAAATGCAGCGCTACTTCGAAATCATCTGATGCGAGCTGATATAAATGGATTCCGACTATGAACGATGCACCGGCTGCAGCCAACTGGAACTACCCTACAACTATCTGGTTTGGTGCCGGAAAAATTGAGGAACTTCCACAAGCTTGCACGCAAGCAGGTATGCGCAACCCCCTGTTGGTGACTGACCCCGCGTTGGTCGAATTGCCGCCGGTTGTATCCAGCATAAACATTCTGCGCAGCGCCGGCATCGCCGCCGTATGCTTTTGCGATATCAAGCCAAACCCCGTGGGTGAAAATGTGATGGCCGGTACCAGAGCCTTTCACGCCGGCAATCACGATGGGGTTATTGCCATTGGCGGTGGTAGCGCGATGGACGCAGGAAAGGCGATTGCTTTCCAATCGGGACAAACGCAGAGTATCTGGAACTTCGAAGATTCTGCCGACAGTTGGAGAGATGCTGACTCTGAAAATATAGCACCTATTATTGCCATTCCGACCACCGCCGGAACCGGATCTGAGGTGGGCCGGGTTTCGGTGATAGTAAAGGAAGACGAGCAACGCAAAGTGCTGATTTTCCACCCCCGCATGATGCCACAACTGGTTTTGCTCGACCCTGTACTCACCTGTGGGCTACCGCCGCATATAACGGCTGCAACGGGTATGGATGCCCTCGCGCACTGCCTGGAAGCTTACTGCGCGCCAGGCTATCACCCAATGGCCGATGGCATTGCCGTCGAGGGTATGCGCTTAATCAAACAGTGGTTACCGGTGGCCTATGCGCAGGGCGATAACATCGGTGCCCGTGGACAGATGCAGGTGGCGGCCACCATGGGAGCCACTGCGTTTCAAAAGGGTCTGGGTGCCATTCACGCGCTCAGCCACCCTGTGGGTGCGCTTTACGACAGCCATCACGGACTTACCAACGCTGTATTTATGCCCTATGTGTTGGCCTTCAACCGACCGGCAATCGCCACCCGTCTACCTCGACTGGCAGCTTGGCTGGGGTTTAAAACGGATTCTGAGGATGAGGCCTATGCCTGCTTGCTCAATTGGATACTGGCACTACGGCGAGAACTGGGTATTCCTCACACACTTGCAGACATGGGCCTTGATGCCTCGCAACTTGACCGGGTATGTCATATGGCAGCGCTTGACCCCACTGCGGGAACCAACCCCGTACCGCTGAATGAAGAAAACCTGAAGCAAATCTATCTGGCGGCACTGAACGGCACGTTAAGCAACGATTAGCAGGTCTGACCACGCTACCTCAGTTGACGACGTAATATTTTTCCGACATTTGTTTTGGGTAACTCATCGCGAAACTCCACCAGTTTAGGTACTTTATAAGCGGTGAGGCTGCGTTTGCAAAAATCTCGCACTTCATCAGCAGTCAGGTTTCCCGACTCACTTACCACGAACATTTTAATGATTTCACCTGTGGTCTCATCGGGTACTCCCACGGCAGCACATTCAAGCACATCCTCATGTTGGTAGAGCACATCTTCCAGTTCATTGGGGTAAACGTTAAAACCTGAGACAACAATCATATCTTTCTTGCGATCGACTATTTGCAAATAACCATCTTCGCGCACAATGGCAATATCACCTGTAGCAAACCAGCCTTCGGCATCCATAGACTCTGCAGTCTCTTCAGGGCACTGCCAATAACCCAGCATTACCTGCGGGCCCTTCACACACAATTCACCGCGCTCACCCGTGGGCTGAACATTGCCGTCGTCGTCGATTATCTTCACTTCGGTGTTGGGAATAGGCGGCCCGATGGTGCCAATGATTTTGCGGTTGCCTGGGTTGCTGGACACGACAGGAGAGGTCTCGGTCAAGCCATAGCCCTCGGCTATTTCACAGCCGGTTACTTCCTGCCAGTGCGCCGCCGCTGCGTGTGACAGCGCCATACCGCCGGATAGCGTCACCTTTAACCCCGAAAAATCGAGCGCTTTGAAACCCTCATCGTGACTCAAGGCAACAAACAAAGTGTTAAGCCCACAAAATATCGCAGGACGGGACTCCCGGATAGCACTAACCACGGAAGACAAATCACGTGGGTTGGGGATAAATACCATATGCAGTCCATTGAGCATTGAATAGACTGCGGTCATAAAAGCGTAAATGTGGTACACCGGTAATGGTTGAACAATAACGTTGTCGTTCTCACCCAAGCCATGCGTACCAAATAAAGCATCTACCTGCAGAACATTGGACACCACATTGCCGTGAGACAGCATGGCCCCTTTGGATAAGCCAGTGGTGCCGCCCGTGTACTGCAACAGGGCAAGACTACTTCGGGGAGATTCCACCGAATGAAAAGCATTCTGCGCACCCAGCTTCAAGGCATCGTTCAAGCGCAGGGCACCAGGAATATCAAAAGGCGGTACCATTTTCTTGACGTGCTTGGCCACATTATTGATCACAAAACGTTTTAGCGGACTGTGCAGGTCAGCCAGCTCTGTCACCAACACCTGTTTCACAGGTGTTTTTGGCAGCACACCGGCAACCGTCTGCGCAACATTGGCCTGTACCACCAGTAGTTTTACATCGGCATTATTAAACTGATGTTCAATTTCACGTGCACTGTACAGCGGGTTGGTATTTACAATCACCATGCCAGCACGTAGGGCGCCAAACACCACCACTGGATACTGCACCAGGTTAGGCATTTGCACTGCAATTCTATCGCCGGGTTCGAGGTCGGTATGATGTTGGATCCAGGAGGCAAAGGCAGCTGAGAGTCGATCGACGTCGGCGTAGCTTAAGGTTAGCCCTAAAGAGCTAAATGCAGGCTTTTCGGGAAAAGCGGAAAATGCATGTTCAAACATCTCCACCAGATTGGAAAATCGATCTACATTGACCTCACTGGGCACACCGAGATCTTCCAGAACGCTATCAAATAGAGCTTTTTGCTCGTTCAAAATGACATCTGTCATACTATTTCTCCCCGCACAATGGGTGGGATCGTGCGCCGTACCTGATATAAGTTAGTATAGTTATTCTTGCACAGTTAGCCCGAGGAAAACACCATGCCAAAGATCAGTAACTTTACCTACGATGAAATTTACATCGGCCAAACAGCACAGTACACAAAACCGGTAAAAGCCTCCGATATTGTGCTTTTTGCAGCGGCATCCGGCGATTTAAACCCGGTACACCTGGATGCCGGGTTCGCGGCAACGACGCCCTTTGGAGAACCCATTGCCCACGGCATGCTAACCGGGGCCATAATCTCTGCTGCTATCGCCATGGAACTGCCCGGG
Organism: Halieaceae bacterium; assembly: GCA_016744355.1. GTDB lineage: Bacteria > Pseudomonadota > Gammaproteobacteria > Pseudomonadales > Halieaceae > JBALVT01. The sequence goes on along the minus strand of JADGEN010000042.1, from coordinate 5,038 downwards.
CCGGGCACTATTTACCTGAGTCAAAGTCTTCGCTTTCGACTACCGGTCAAAATTGGCGACGAAATATGTGTTCATCTGGAAGTCACGGACAAAAAGGACAAACGAAAGTTTGTCACCCTGGATTGCAAAGCCGTGAATCAACACGGCAAAGTCGTTGCCAGTGGAACGGCAGAAGTTATGTCCCCGACTGAAAAGCTACTCGTCAATCGTGCAGAACTGCCTGAAATCGAAATAGGTGGCTAAGCAAAGCTCCTCAGGCATTTTCTGCGGGCGCTTCTGACTCCAGAAACTGGCTATTGTCGATATACATTAAGCGCAACATAACCGAGGACTGGGCATCTCCAGTATTGGCGCCAAGCACCATAATATTCGCCTGGTTTTGCTCCTGCGTAACGGCGGTGATCCCGAAGATCATTGCATTGGGGTCGCCCTCTTCACTGAACACAGAAACCTCTTTTTCTTCGTTCAAAGCTTGACCCAGGTTTGAAACCAGCAATGCCAGGCTGTTTCGAAAAGCACCGAAATTAAATTTGCCCTTAAACTCGCTGTGGTCCAATGTGGCTCTGAAACGCACTGTCGATTGATCCTCCATCTTAACCGTAGCGAGATGAAGTACGTCGCCTTTACTGATATTTTTGTAGAGTGTTTTCGCTTCGGTTCTCGGAATATCCAACAAAACCTTATGCAGTAAGTTCGCAGCCATTATCAAAAATTTATCTCTCGAAATGGACTGCGTTTGTGACTGGGACATAAAAACCTCGAAAAATTACAACTGAAAACAGAATAAGCGGCCCACTATACCTGCCATAAGCCGAATCTGGTATAATTTGCAGCGCGTATTTATCGGAATTCTCTTTATGGCTGCGCCCTCTCAGGCCGGGTACATGGTTAAACAATTGGTGTTCTTCGCCTGGATAGCGTGTAGCCTGGTTTTTTCTCCCCTGTCCAGTGGACAAACTGCAGGCGTGGAAGACAAACTGGCCGCCCTGACACATGAACGCGAGTCTCTGAGCTATGAACTGGAACAATATCAGAAGACGATAGAAATACTGGGGGCAGATGACTCTGATCCCAGTCAGAGCAACAATCCAGCAGTAAGAAACCTCGCGGTAGAAATGGCTAAAGTAAAAGCCAAGCTCATTAGAGTCATCGAACAGGAAGTCACAGAATTACAAGGGCAAATTAATACAGCGAAAGCAGTAGCCGCCACTGTCGAACCTCAGCCAGAAACAGAGGTCGAGAGCCGCCCTCTGCGCACCCTTGATACAGACTCTTCCATGGCATCGGTAGCCCGCGAGGAAGAAAGTGTCGCACGCTTGCTCACGCTGTTGGCGCAACACTATTCAGAGCTGCAAGAGTCGCTGAGAGTCCAAACTAGTCCTGAGGAAGTAGCAGCGCGCAGGGCAGCGCAGAGCGACGCTGACGCGCTGGCGCATATCCCCTACAGCGTTGATAAAGTTCGGCTCAGCGGCTCGGAAGGCAGCACTGCCCTGGCTCTAATAACTCAACGACTAGGCGACTCATCAATTCCTGAAAGTCGCCGCGATGTCGCGCGTATTTTTTCCATAAAGACACGGCTGTACGGATCTTTGATCGCTAGCGAAAACCGCAGCCTTAAGCCAGTTGGAAAGAATCATTATATCGCAAAAGTACGCTTGCAGCCTGGCAATACCAGCGTTCAGGTAGGAACCAATCACTGGGAAATTCTACTCCCTGAAAGCATCAGTGCTGCAGACTATTTGATCACGCTCTACACTCCCCCCGCAGGAAAACCTGAATTTCATATTTTTTCTGTCCCCGACTTATTGGCTCAGGAAAACCCTTATTTACCGGCCTGGCTACCTTCAGAGCTTCAGCTGACTGCTGCGGCAGGATGAATCGCAACAATACGCCCTGGAGCCCTCTTGTCACCGCACAAGTCACCTGGAAGGCGGGTAATTGTCCCAGCTCCGATCACTTTGATGACTTCTATTACTCATCGGAAGACGGTGCACAAGAGAGCCACTACGTGTTCCTCCAGGGGAACGATCTGCCTCAGCGCTGGCTATCGCACCCATACCCGTCTTTTTGTATCGCTGAAACCGGGTTTGGCAGCGGCTTAAATTTCCTGCTGACCTGGCAACTGTGGCGTAAGCAGAGCGAACCTCGCCCCCGCTTACATTTTATTTCGATAGAAAATAAGCCCTTAAGTCGCAGTGATATCGCTCGAGCCCAGGAAAACTGGCCTGAGCTGAAGGATCTTTCCACTGCCCTGCTCGAGAATTACCCCGCGCCCATCCCCGGACAACACAGGCTTGTGCTGGACAGCGGTGCGGTCATTCTGGATTTGTGGTGGGAGAATGCGCAAGAGTCATTGGATGAACTTGCCAGTTACGGTCATTCCCAGGTAGATGCCTGGTATCTCGACGGCTTCACCCCTAGTCGCAATCCTGCAATCTGGACAAGCACGATTTTTAGTTCGATGGCGAGCCTGTGCAGACCCGGGTCGACATTTGCCACATTCACCGCGGCCAGCGAAGTGAGACGCGGCTTACAAAATTCTGGTTTCAAGGTATCCAAACGCTCTGGCTATGGAAAAAAAAGAGAGTGTATGCACGGTGTGATCGGGCACATTCCCTCACCCACATTAACCGGAAAAAATAACGCAGTGCCCTGGGACCTCAGCCTCAAGAAAGCATCCAGCGCCTCCTCGGTACTGGTGATAGGAGCCGGACTGGCGGGTTGCACAACAGCCGCAGCATTGGCCAAACGCGGAGTTAAGGTGACCGTACTGGAGCGTGAAACCGTAGCCGCTGGCGGCTCGGGAAACGATCAGGGCGTGCTGTATACTCGCCTTTCCACGAAGCACTCACACTTGAGTGACTTTTCTTTACAGAGCTTTCTATTCGCCACTCGCCTGTACCAACAAATATTGTCCACGGGCATTATTCGCGATGGCATAGACGGCGCTTTGTGCGGAAGCTTCCATCAAAGTAAAAAAACTGCAGAGATGGCAGCTATTTCACCCCAACTGAAAACTATTCCCGACGTGGCCAGCGTGTTTAGCGCCACCGAAGCCAACTCGGTGCTGGGTATTGAGCAATCTATGCCTGGTTACTGGTTTCCCGGCTCGGGGTGGATGCGGCCGTCGGCAATATGCCAGGCCCTGCTGCAAAATCCTCTTATCCAGCTCGTTGAAAACACTGGTGCAATTCGCCTGGAGAAACGCAACGGTGGATGGGCCGCGTTCAGCGACAGCAAACTGATTGGCGAGGCCCAGTGCGTTGTACTGGCCACCGGCACTGCGACAACGCAGTTCACTGGCCTTGACTGGCTTCCCTTACAAGCCATTCGTGGACAGACGACAAACCTGCCGTCCGGACAACAGCTGGGTGCGCTGCAGGGCGCACTTTGTCACAAAGGCTATATCGCACCGGCACGAGAGGGCCAACACTGTATAGGGGCCACCTTCGACATCGAGGATAAAGACTTCAACTTGAGAACAGCGGACCACCAGTGGAATCTGAACACGCTGGCAGACGCCGTGCCCACATGGCAGCAGGCACTGACAGCGCTCGAAGTACAGGGCCTGACAGGTCGGGTAGGCTACCGATGCGCCACCCCCGACTACCTCCCCCTTGTGGGACCTGTGCCGGAAAAAAACTTGTTTTTTCAAAACTACGCCGCTCTTCGAAAAAATGCCAAACAAGCCATTGCCACCACCGGAGAATTTGTAGAAGGCTTATACTTGTCCACGGGACACGGTTCCCGCGGGCTAACGTCTACGCCCTTGGCTGCAGAAATTCTCGCCAGCCTTATATGCGGCGAACCGCTGCCCTTGTCGCGGGAACTTTATCGCGCAATATCACCCGCACGCTTCCTGATACGCGAACTCAAGCGCAGCCAGCCATAAGCCACTGAAGACAATATGCAAAGGCCAATACGATGAAAAGCAACAGATTCCTCCTGCTGGCCCTCGCCTGTGTCGCCGCATCATTTATTATCTCGAGCGCCCACGCCCAGCCTACCCACGGCTATAAAGTTATCGGCAGTATGGAACAACCCAGAGAGAACTTTGTGCAGGGCCTACAAATTGTCGATGACCACCTCTACGTCAGCACCGGGCAATACGGACAATCTCAACTGCTGCGCTATAGAATGTCGGACGGGGCGCTACAAGACGGTAAACAACTAGACGCCAAGCTGTTTGGCGAAGGCTTGACCGTACTCAATGATAGAATCTACCAGCTCACCTGGAAGAGTAGAATAGCCCTTGTTTACAACAAAGAGGATATGAAGGGCTACAAATGGTTTCGCATTGCGGGTGAAGGCTGGGGAATTACCAACAACGGCAAGGACCTGATTTACAGTGACGGCAGCCATCGGCTGTACTTTTTATCTGCAGGCACACTGAAGTTCCTTCACAGCATTGAAGTGACTGAGGACGGGAAAAAGATAGATAAGCTCAACGAGCTGGAATGGATAGAGGGAAAAATCTGGGCCAACATCTGGACCAGTGACCGCATCGTCATTATTGACCCTCAGACCGGCCATATCACCGCCAGTATTGATCTCAGCGGCCTACTACCCGACAATGAGCGCCGCACGGACACCAACGTCTTGAATGGTATCGCCCAAAACCCTGCAGATGGCTCCATCTGGGTCACCGGAAAATACTGGCCGAAACTATTCCAAATCGAAGTCGTCCCCCCATTAGCAACAGCTACGCCAAAAGAGCAAAAATATGAGCAGTAATCTCGTCGCACCCATCGCCCACCCCGCTTTCGAGTTATTGCGGCACCAGAACATCGACTCGCTCAATATTCGGGTGGAGGAATACCGCCACCGACACACGGGAGCAGTGCACTATCACCTAGACGCCGATAACACCGAAAATGTGTTTCTGGTGGCTCTGCGTACGGTACCGGGAGACTCCAGTGGCGTAGCCCATATTCTCGAACATACGGCCCTATGCGGCAGTGAGCACTATCCGGTACGCGATCCTTTTTTCATGATGCTACGGCGCTCGCTCAACACGTTCATGAATGCCTTCACCAGC
>JADGEN010000041.1 GCA_016744355.1 Halieaceae bacterium | reverse complement strand
GTTCGAATCCTGAAGGGCGGGCCATCCTCAAATGGGTGCTTAGTTGTTGATACCCGAGTCATCGAAGTCGAAACCATCGCTGCTCATGTGCAGGCGATGGCGTGGCCCGGCCGTGTCAGCCTCGCCGGACTCATAACCAGCGTCACCCGCCCACATGGCCACCAGGTCATCACCACTGTGACCGAGGTGAGTCGCGTAGTAACGAGGCTCCTGATCATCCAGCGCCGCCAGGGCAGTTTTGGTACTGTCATGTTCGGCCAGGTAATGCAGAGTCACATAGGTGGGCGGAACCAATTCAATGTCACCGCAGCGATGCTTTTCCAGCGCCTGCTGTGGGGTGATCCACTGGCTATCGGTTATTTCGCCGCCGTCGATACGAACTTCACCCCAAGGCGCCGGAGCAGCAAAGAACCAGGTTTCGAAGCGGCGGTTGCCCAGTGCCGGCGGAGTCCAATGGGAAAACCAGCACATACTGAGAGGGTTAATTTCGAGCATGGCTTCCTCTTTGGCCTCTCTAGCGGCAGCGATACGGGCGCGCTGCTCTATATTCTCGTTATCGGTGCCGTCTTCGACATCGATACGCCCGCCGGGAAACACCCACATGCCAGCAAAGGCAATCTTGGAATTTTTGCGCAGCATCAGGGTCTCCATGCCATCCGCACCATCGCGCAGTAGTACCACGGTAGCTGCGGGAATCAGGTCCTGGTTCTTGCTCGGATCTGCTTCTTTCGAAATTTTCCTGGCAAAATTCTGTAGCTGTGTCTTGTCCATCTCTTCTCCACTAGGATGCGCCGCGAATCACACATATACTACACCAGCTCACGATCGGCGTGGCCACCTACAGGAATATAGATTTGGCCAAAATGGCAGAATCACTCTCTCCTCAACAAGCGAGAAAATTGGTATTGCTCTCACAAAGGGTACCGCCGGCAAAGCAGTCGGGCACAGCAATGGCGGCAACTTTGTCGGCCATTGAACACCTGGGCTACATCCAGATTGATACTATCTCGGTCATTGAGCGCGACAAGAAGCTGATGAAATCGGTGCTCAAGCGCATGGATTGCAAAGCCGATAGAAAAGAATCTCTATTGCATATCCAACATTTTGCACAGATCTTCCCCCGTCAAGGTTAAACCTATACTTCAAGCTGCAATCGAATCATATTGCGCAAACTAAGAATGGCTACTTGAGTGCCTAAGCGGTAATACCAATCGAGACCGCTAGAGGAAACAATTTATTCGCACACACTGTTTATCCATCTTATACTTCCGATACACATGAAAGTCTGAAGGTAATGAGTATGCTCAAAGGTTTGAAATGGTTGGTGTTACTACTGCTGTTGGTAGTGGTGTCTGCCTATGGCATTGCCCGCAGCGGCTCCAAGCCACTGGACCAGGCCGCGCGGGAAGAGTTGGGCGGTGATTACCTGCAAACCGACCGGGGCGTTTTGTCTTATTCACGACAGGGTCCCGCGGATGCGCCGGTCGTTATTATGGTGCACGGTTTCAGCACGCCAAAGTTTGTCTGGGAGCAGGTAACTCCGACACTGCTCGCCGCCGGCTATCAGGTTATTACCTACGATCATCTTGGCAGAGGCTTTTCAGAGCGTCCGGCGGGCCCCTACGATGCCGCCCTGTACCGCAGTGAGCTGACGGGGCTGATTACAGGTTTGGAGCTTGCTACACCGCTTACTCTGGTGGGATATTCGATGGGTGGCGCCAATGTGGTGGATTTTGCCGCGGCCAACCCAACACAGATTAAACAGTTGCTGTTGATTGCGCCTGCCGGCTATATGCGTAATGTCGATTCGCTGTCGCCGTTGAACACGCCTCTGCTTGGAGAGTGGTTGATCACTGTCTTTGGAAAACAGTTTGCCAGGGGTGCAATCAAGAAGGACATGGAAGCCGGTTTGGCACCGCCTGATATGTTGGATAAGTTTGAGCAGCAGGCAGCCTACACTGGTTACACCGACGCGCTGCTGTCCACATTGCGCCATTTTCCCATGGCCGATCTCGCCGATCGCTATCGTATTGTAGGCGAAACCAACATACCCGTGACGGCTATCTGGGGCACAGCTGACGAAATCGTACCCTACGAGGGTGCCGCGCTTATGGCCGAGGATGTCAGCCAGCTGAAACTGATCACGTTGCCGGACGGCGCCCACAATATTACCTACGCACGAGCCAAAGAAGTGGCAGCAGCTCTGGTATCGTCATTGCACCCATAAGGGAGCAATGACCTTTGTGCTTCCAGGGGTCTGGATACGAAGCATTATCAATGCAGTCTAGTCGACTCTACTCAACTACGGCTGCGCTCGAATTCTGTAATATCCATCTGTTATGATATGGCATTCCCCCTCACGCCATAGGCGTATTTACTCATTGGAGACAGGTCATGATGGAATTTGGAGATAGATCACAACAACTTCAGGAAAGGCTCAGCGCCTTCATGGATGAACACATCTATCCCAACGAGACTGCCTACGCCGAGTACCTGCATCAGGCAGACAACCGCTGGGCGCCTATCCCGTTGATGGATGAACTCAAAGTCAAAGCCCGGGAAGCAGGTCTATGGAATTTGTTTGTGCCCCCTAATCTGTCTCAGTTCTGCGACCACGATGGATTGACGAACTTCGAATACGCCCCGCTGGCAGAGATAATGGGACGAGTCCTTTGGTCTCCCGAGGTTTTTAATTGCAATGCGCCCGATACTGGAAACATGGAAGTATTTATGAAGTACGGGAACGAAGCGCAACAGGAGCAATGGCTTAAACCCCTTCTGGCGGGAGAAATTCGTTCTTCTTACTGCATGACTGAACCTCAGATTGCTTGCTCCGATGCAACCAACGTTGAGCTGAGTATCAAGCGCGAGGGTGATGAATGGGTATTGAATGGCCGCAAGTGGTTCATTACCAACGCCAAATACGAACGCACAAAGATTTTTATCGTCATGGGTAAATCCGACCCGGAAAACGCCAACCGGCATAAGCAGCAAACTCAGGTACTGGTGCCCAAGAGCACGCCAGGCGTAGAACTAGTCCGCCCACTGACCACCCTGGGGTACGATGACGCCCCACTGGGGCATGCTGAGGTGCACTTTACCGACGTACGAGTACCCATAGGAAATGTGCTGCTCGGTGAAGGACGCGGCTTTGAAATAGCCCAGGGGCGCCTGGGGCCAGGGCGTATACACCATTGCATGCGTCTCATCGGTGCCGCCCAGCGCTCGCTAGAACTAGCCTGTAAGCGTTCCGTATCGCGTACAACATTTGGAAGAACACTGAGCCAACATCAATCGGTAAGAGAAGACATTTCCAAATGCTTCTCCGAGATCGAAATGGCCAGGTTGCTGGTACTTAAAACCTGTACAAAAATGGATCAGGTGGGTTCAAAAGGTGCGCTGGATCTTATCGCTGCGAGTAAAACCAGTGTACCCCTGATGGTGCAGAACATCATCGATCGCTGCATGCAAATACACGGAGCCGGCGGCCTTACTGAAGACTACTGTATGGCAGAAGCCTTCAATTACGCACGCTGGTGCCGTCAGGCAGATGGCCCGGACCAGGTACACCAGATGGCGCTGGGGAAACAGATAATCATGCGCTATACCCAGGAGTAAGTTTTCACGAAATACTACTCGCGTTACAGCGAAGGTAAAAATCAGTTCGGTGCCGCCGCCCGCGCGGCCATAATTTTTTTCTGCAATGACATCAACTTTCGAGTCGCAGCGAACGCGCTTATCTCCCGTTTGGCAGAGCCGGTATGGCCCAAAAAATCCAATTGCGCGTAAAACCAGAACTGCACGCCGAAGGTACCGATTGTTTTAAACGTTTTGGATTTATTTAGAAATGATAACCATGGTGGATACATCGTAATTTGGTCTTCATAGCGCGGTAACTCATCCAGTCCATTTAACAACTGTGCGGGTGCATCGGTGAGCACGCACATGGGACGGCCCAGGCCAATCAAATCCGCGCTGCCGTTGCCCAGTGCTTGTTCCATCACCGCCCTGCGGCGAAAACCCCCGGTCACCATCAGCGGGATGGAAACCTTTTCCTGCATGGCTTTGGCAAAGTCCACAAAATAAGCCTCTCGCATGGAGGTAGACTGCGCCACATTCTGTTTCTCCTCCGCCTCCAGTCCCTCTACACCCAGCAGCTTAGGTTGTTCATAAGTACCGCCTGAGATTTCGATCAGATCAACACTCGCGCTTTCGAGCCACTGTGCTACCTGAAGGCTATCTTCAAAAGCGAATCCGCCTTTCTGGAAGTCTGCGCTGTTCAATTTCACCGCAATAGGAAAGTCACCTCCTACTGTCTTGCGAACGACTGCAACGATATCCAGCAGCACCCTGGCTCTGTTTTCCAACGAGCCGCCGTATTGATCTGTGCGTAGGTTGCTGCGAGGGCTGAGGAACTGTGATAACAGATAACCGTGAGCGGCATGAATCTGTACACCGGTGAAATCTGCCGTTTTTACAGCGGCAGCGCACACGCCGAAGCGACGCACTATATCCTCGATTTCATCAACAGTCAGTGGCTCAGGCATGCCGAATTGACCACCGGGCAGCTCTAGCTTTACAGCGGAGGGAGCCTTTGGCCTTTTGTTTACATTGGTCTGTGTCTGTCGTCCCGCGTGGCTGATCTGCGCCCAGAAGTGGTTGCCGTTGCGCGTGGCCGCTGCAGCCCAACTGGAAAGCGCTGTATGCATGTCCTCGTTGGGTTCCCGGTCAATAACAACGTTGCCAGGTCGCTCCAGGTGATCTGCATCAACCTGGATGTTGCCCGACAGCAACATACCCGCCCCGCCGTCGCTCCACAGTCCATAGAGACGCTCCAGCTCTGCGGTGGGAACACCCAAGGGTGTTGCCAATCCCTCGGTCATGGCTGCTTTGGCCAGGCGATTGGGCAAGGTCGCTCCACAGGGGAGCAACAGGGTCTGGTCAAGTTTTACAGTCATGGTGAATCCTGATCAAAAAATTAGTCACAAGTGTAAATCTATTTTACTATGCTTAGAAACCCTGTTTACAGAGTATCGGCAAGTTAAGTTCCCGATGCCGAGTTCATGCATTTGTTTTGAGAGACATCGTAATTTGCTACACTCAGTTATGCCTCAACCCAACTCAAACTTACCCATATTGTATTCTCTGCAACACTGTCCCTACGCCATGCGCGCCCGCTTGGGTATTTTACTGGCACAGCAGTCAGTTTTGATTCGCGCGGTCGTTACAAAGAATAAACCTGCAGAGATGTTAGCCATATCACCCAAGGGTACCGTCCCTGTATTAATCATTGATCATGCTGAACCCGCCGAAAAGCGCAGCGATAAGGCCACTATCATTGATGAAAGCCTGGATATTATGCTGTGGGCACTAAAGCTAAATGACCCTCAGGATTTATTACAGGCTGAAGATTCAGGCAAGCTAGACACCATGCTGGATCTTATCTGGAGAAACGATAGAGAATTCAAACCCGATTTAGAAGTCTATAAATTGGCGAAGCGGTTCCACAAAGAATCTGAAGTGACAGATCGCCAGCGCTGTGAAGTCTTTGTTGCAGAACTAGAAAGAAAATTAGAAAGCGGTCGTTATTTAATGGGCGATCAAGCCAGCCTGGCTGACTATGCGTTGCTGCCATTTATACGTCAATTCGCCCGAGTCGATAGAAAATGGTATTTGCAGTCCCCATACCCAGGATTGAGAGACTGGTTAAACCGACACCTACAAATGCCGCTCTTTACGAAAGCCATGGCAAAATATCCATTATGGTTAGATAGCCGTGAAGCCTTTCTGTTGGGAAAAAACTAAAGCCTTCTTACCGTTCGCCGCAAGGACGAACTTATAAGCCCTGCTTGTACTGAGCATTGGTGGATACAGTAACCATCTCATGCAACTGAACGCCTGACTCGCTCACTCCATTCAACACATTTTCAAAGTGATGAATCAGCTGGGCTTTGTCTAGTCGCTCTTTCGATCCCGCACCGATGTCGGTTAGATCAATAAAAAACTCATCAAACAAGTGCGAAAAGTCATTAACCGCATCAGTATTTAAAAATTGCTCATGATTGTAAATACTTGGGTAACCGCCCTTCTGTTTATCTACTGCAAACGAAACACCTTTCACATTAGTAATAGACGTGGCTTTCTCGCATTTGAGCATGCAGCCGTCTTCGATACTGGGCTTTTTACATCCGACTGTTTGTTGAAAGAAACACTGACGACTAGTCATCATCAGAATCGGGTGGTAGATGCTGTAAAGCAACTTAAAGTTTTCAGGCCGCTTAATATTACGAATCTGGTTCTGATTGATTTCGTTAGAGATGAAGGCGCCCTTGCAGTTCAGATCTTCTTTCAGGGTTAAAAGCGCATAAGAATTTGTGGTATTCAAAAATGGCCCTGCTATCCAGTCGATACCCAATTCATACGCTTTATAAGCGATACCAGTATTATTACTGACGATACACTTCGGTCGAACTTCTTCGAGTACTTTAATTGCCTCTAGATAGTCCTTGCCAATAAGTACCGCAGGAAACCAGGGAATAAGTCTTGGGTTTTCCAAAAATATGTCAATGTAAGTTCGCCTGCCTACTTTAAAGCTTTCTGGCAATTTAAAATAAACATCGGCGTCTGTTTCATTACATAGATAAATATCTTTTACGTCTGCAATTAGAATAGACATTGTTGGTTTTTCTTCAATCTTGGCATGTTGACTTAATGGAGCTATATCAACTGCAGGTATAACGGCAACCGAACCGTTCAGCAGGAACGCCAGCTCTTTCTTTAGCGAAGTTAATTCTTTAAAAGGAATATTTAGACCTGCATCCAGACCTTCAAAGTCAAACCCCTCTACAAGGTACTCAGAATTATTGAAAGATCTAAAACGTTTTTCGATGGCAGTCCGATCTATGGAGGTTTTCCCCGCTTCAACCAAAGTCGTATCGGTTTGAACGGTAAATACCTGATCCTCAGAATTATTAAAGGCGCTGTCTGTAACAATCGCCTTTACAATTAAGGGCCCGCCTAATTTTCCAGAGAAACTCAACTGAAGATTCTGTTTTTCTATACTAAGGTACTTAATTTTCTCATCTACAAGAAGTCCTATATAATTTTTCTCTTGAGATAATTCTTGTTGTGCTTCCTGAATTTGAACGACCGAGATAGCGTTACTCTGTTTGTTGGCATGGGTAAAACTATGGTCGCGCGGATTATCGATAAACATCGACTTTTTCATATCACCTTTCAAGAAAAGGTTGGTGAAATTCCGATTAAACACCTTGTAAAGATTTGAATCGTCATCCAATAGCTTACCGGTCTCAACAAAAGTATTAATTTGTTTTCGCCAACTATCAACAACAGTATGCACATACTGCGCACCTTTAATTCGCCCTTCGATTTTCAACGAGTCCACTCCAGCGTCCACCAGTTCGGGTAAATCAAAATAGGCTGAATTGTCTTTTAAGTTAAGCGGGAATTTATTCCCCGTAGCGGTGGGCTCATATTCATCACGGCACGCCTGACTACAGCGACCACGATTACCGGAGTTGCCCACACTCACAGAACTTGAATAACACTGACCAGAGAATGCAATGCACAATGCACCATGAACAAATACTTCTGTTAGTACCTGCTCATCATGAGCCACCTTAGTTAATGCTTTGATTTCAGTCAGGTTGAGTTCACGAGACAGATTAACCCGCGAAGCGCCTACTTTAGACAGAAACTTAAGTTGCCCTTCATTATGCGTTGTTAGCTGAGTTGAGGCGTGTATATCCAAACTCGGGAAATGCTTCTTAACCAGATTAAACATGCCAAGGTCTTGCACAATGATGCCATCGATTCCACTGTTCACCAGCTTATTCAATAGTTTTATCATGCCCACTACTTCGTGCTCCAGGATCACTATGTTTAAGGTTAAAAAGATCTCGCAGTCATACTTATGAGCCAGCTTAACAATACCGGTTAAATCATCAAATGAGAGGTTGGCCGCCCGGTTACGCGCATTGAAGGTATCAAGGCCGCAATACACAGCATTGGCACCTGCCACAATGGCCGCTTTAATGGCATTAACATCACCACCGGGTGCCAATAGTTCTATCTTTTTGGTCATGCAAGTCCACTTGTGTCTGGGCGTCGTGTTTGAGGGGCGATTTTATCGGTATGCCCTCAGTAATACTATCAAATAGTCGGCCAAATAAATCTCAACACAACCTTCGTTCGCGAACCCTCGGTTGTCCCGACGGTTTACTTCACGGGGCAGACAATACTAAACTTCCTATTACTCAGGCTGCACATCTGGAAACCTTGCAATGTCCATACCCTCACGTATTACCTGCCTAGTTGCGCTCGTCATTGCGCTCCTGCTCGTATCAAGTTGCACCCGAGCACAGCTAGTGGAGGTTCCAGCCGGTGTGGTCACAGATTGGCCAGCCTATGGAGCGACACCCGGTGGTACCCATTTTTCCCGCGCCAACCAGATCACGCCAGACAACGTAAAGTTTCTGGAAGTTGCATGGCAACACCGCTCGGGAGATATTCGCCAGGCCAACACAACGCCGGGAGAGCTCATGACACAGAGCTCGCTGCAGGTGACTCCCATCGTAGTTGATGATCGCATGTACTATTGCTCGCCGTTCAATAAGGTCTTCGCCCTCAATGCGGAGACAGGCGAGGAAATCTGGTCGTTTGACCCCGGCGTCGATCATCAGGCGGATGTCCTGCCAAACTGTAGAGGGGTGAGCAGCTGGAAGTCGGGTGCCGCTGGAATGTGTGAACATCGAATTATCGTTGGCACTCTGGACGCCAGACTAATCGCCCTGGATGCAGACAGCGGTCAGCGTTGCACAGATTTTGGTGATAATGGAGAAGTCGATATAAGCCACGGCCTGTCGAAACACGAATCTTATGATTACTCCATCACCTCGCCGCCTGCGATTCTGGGTAACCGGGTCATCACCGGAGCCATGGTACTCGATAATCAGCGCGTGGATATTCCCAGCGGCGTGGTACGCGCCTATGACATTCGCTCAGGCAAATTTTTATGGGCCTGGAACCCGGTCAAACCCGGCGATAAAGAGTTTAATGACGACCAGACCTATCGCAATGGCACAACCAATGTCTGGTCCATCATTGCTGTGGATGCACAGCGGGACATGGTATTTGTGCCAACCGGTAATACCTCGCCGGATTATTATGGCGGTCACCGCGATGGGCTAGACTACTATTCGAGTTCGGTGGTTGCACTGGATGGGGACACGGGTGAAGTTGCGTGGTTCCACCAGATGGTTCACCACGACGTGTGGGACTACGATACACCGGCACAGCCGACCCTGGTCGATATTAAAGTCGATGGAAAAACCGTGCCGGCGGTGATTCAAGTTACCAAGATGGGCATGACCTATGCCCTGCACCGCGAAACGGGACTGCCATTGTGGCCAGTGGAAGAACGGGCGGTGTCACAAAACGGTGTGCCAGAGGAATCGCTATCCCCCACCCAACCTTTTCCCACACATATTCCCCACCTGCTAAAGACACCACTGACACCCGAGGATTCATGGGGGTTAACCCCATGGGATCGTGGCCGCTGTGCCGACATCATCAGCGCCCTGGACAACGAGGGTATGTTTACGCCGCCTTCCCAGAAGGGTGCCATCAACTACCCCAGTAATGCTGGTGGCAATAACTGGGGGTCTCCGGCCATCCATCCCGACTCGCGCATCATGGTGGTTTTCACCAACCGTATACCGGGCATCACACGGCTTATTCCTCGCGATCAATGTGATAGCGATACTGATTCATTGACCATACAGGCTCAAGCGGGTACGCCCTACTGTGTGCAGAGCATGGCTGTTATGTCTCCTCTCGGGATTCCCTGCACAGAGCCACCCTGGGGCACTTTGGATGCCGTGGACATCGAAGCTGGCAAGGTATTATGGAGCGTTCCTCTGGGATCAACGCGTGACACGGCGCCCTTCCCCTTCTGGTGGATAAAAGGCCTGCCGGGACTGGCCGCACCCATGATGACCGACACCGGGCTGGTGTTTTCAGGCATATCTAACGAACATGCTTTTCGGGCGTTCGATCTGAAAACAGGCGCAGAATTGTGGAAAGCCAAACTGCCCACCGCCGCCAACGCCTTGCCGCTAAGCTACCAGGTGAGCGCAACCGGAAAACAGTTTGTTGTTATCGCCGCGGGTGGCCATTGGTCCGGCGGCAGTGCCCCGGGGGACTACATAATTGCCTATGCGCTGCCGGACTCCATTGATTGAACGCACCTTCCCGAAACTTTAACGGGAGAACCAGATGTCGAAGCCGGTAACCGTTGACTGTAACCTGTGACGCTTGTATCTACTCATAAGCCGATAACGCCAGTTAAGTCCTCAGTACTGTACCGGAAGCTAATTCGCGAAGAAATTGTGGGTTTTGAAAGTCCGTTATTGCCTGTTCTATTTCTTCGCGGGTATTCATCACAAAAGGCCCGTATTGCACTATGGGTTCCTCAATAGGACGACCACTGAGTACCAAAAGTGCCGCCCCTGACTCCCGCGCATTCAACTGCAACGCCCTGCCGCCTGCATAAAGGCCCATCTGACGCGACATAATTGAGTCCGTTGCGCCCTTATAAACATACACTACTGCAGGGTTCTCTATATTGAAGTCTAGCTCAACACTTTCGTTGGGCTCCAATTGAATATCAAGAAAAACAGGCTGCGTCGAAATTTCAGGCAACGGACCTCGTAACGACTGTTGATCGATTACTACCTCACCCGCGACAACACGAACAAGCCCCCCGCCAGGCAGTTGCTGCTCGGCTATGTCTGCATTGACAAATTCCTGATAAGCCGCGGGCTTCATTTTCTCGGCGGTGGGTAAATTCAGCCATATTTGAAAGCCGTGTAATAAGCCCTGATCCTGCTCGGGCATTTCAGAGTGAAGCACGCCAGCACCTGCGGTCATCCACTGCACATCACCTGCTCCAATAACGCCCTCATTACCCAGATGGTCACGGTGGCGCATGCGCCCCGCTTTCATATAGCTAATGGTTTCAAAACCACGATGAGGATGCTCGGGGAAGCCACCAACATAGTCGGTGGCGGTATCAGAATTGATTTCATCAATCATCAGGAATGGGTTGAGTGCCTGATGCAGCTGCCGTCCAGCCAGGCGGTGAATCTTAACGCCATCACCATCTTGAGTAGGCTGTGCCGATACTACCTGGGTTAGTTCTCTCACTGTTTTTCTCCATATAAATTTTATGATGAAACACTTTTACGCAGCCTTAAGTAGATCTCGGCCATGGGCGAGCATAAAATCCTGCAACGGCCCTACGGGGATAACGCCGGTGGGATTAATCATCAGGTGACTGGCATAATAGTGCGTTTTGATGTGCTCGAAACTGACCGTTTCGGCCACGCCGGGCAGCTGGTACAGCTCTCGTACATAGCCACTAATAGCGGGGTAATCAGCCAATAATTGACGGTTGGTTTTAAAGTGCCCGAAGTACACGGCATCAAAACGAATCAAGGTGGTAAACAAACGCCAATCCGCTTCCGTCAACTGATTACCTGCAAGGTAACGCTGTCGACTTAACAAGCCCTCGACCCAATCCAGCGAATCAAACAAGCTGTGAAAGGCGTATTCATAAGCTTGCTGGGTTGTCGCAAAGCCGGCGCGGTACACACCATTGTTGATAGTGTCGTAAATACGATCGTTCAAGCTATGTATCTTTTCGTGCAAATCATTTGGGTAATAATCCGCGGTGTTGCCGGTTAAATGATTAAACGCAGTGTTGAACATGCGAATAATTTCAGCGGATTCATTACTGACAATGGTCTGCGTTTTTTTGTCCCACAATACCGGCACGGTAACCCTACCCTCATAGTTTTTATCGGCTTTCAAATACAGCTGATAAACAAAGTCCAAATCATACAGTGGATCGCTCATCTCCCAGCCATTTTCAAGCATGACCGGCTCGACCACAGTGACATCAATGTAGTCTTGTAGCTGTTTGAGCTGACGAAAAATCAGTGTTCGATGTGCCCAGGGACACGCCAGCGACACATACAAATGGTAGCGCCCTTTTTCTGCCTTAAAGCCTGGTTCACCATTGGCGCCAGCTTCACCATTCGGGGTTAGCCAATTTCTGAACCGGCTATCCTGGCGACGGAATTCACCGCCGCTATTATCGGTGTCGTACCATTGATCTACCCATTGTCCTTTATGTAATAGTCCCATTACGTTTCTCCTGAAGTACTGATGAATTCGAGTGATGTAGCTATTGTAAGGAATGTAGTTCTCGCAATAAGACCTGCTTTTTGTTTAAAATGATCTAAATATTAGAACATTAATACGAGGCAAGTAATGCGCAGAAACCCGATTACAATTGAAGTTCTGGAAACCCTGGACGCTATAGACCGGCGCGGAAGCTTCGCTAAAGCAGCTGAAGAACTGAACAAAGCGACTTCGGCTATTTCCTATGCGGTGCAAAAACTGGAAGAGCAGCTGGACATTGCCCTATTTCAACGTCAGGGGCGCCGTTCGGTATTAACACCTGCGGGACAATTAATACTTGCCGAGGGTAGAGACATACTGCAGACCACAACACGGCTAGCAAACAAGGCGAAGGAAGTGGCCACCGGCTGGGAGCCACGGATCAACATCGCTGTGGAGTCAAACACAAGCTACTCTACTTTCTTTAGCCTACTGAATGACTTCCTTAACGAGCACCCCTCTATCGAAATCGATATCCGTGAATCAGTCCTTAATGGTGGTTGGGAGGCACTTGAGCAAGACCGGGTTGACCTGATTGTTGGGGCGCCCGGGCCAGTGCCGCTGCAAAAGGGGTATCGCGCCGTGCCATTGGCTCTTGCAGATCTAGTGCCAGTGATTGCCAGCCATCATGTACAAGCCAAGCTGGCCGCTGATCCCGAGAAACTGAAACTCTTTCTGGCGAAACTACGACGCGTCATTACACACGATACATCTCTGGTTAATGTAGCACGCAGTAAAGGCTTAAGCAGTGATGGCAGAGTGCTCTATGTACAAAATATCGATCAGAAAGTCGAAGCGATTCTGGCAGGGCTAGGTATAGGCCATCTGCCGCGAAAACGTATTCAACAGCATCTGGACAACGGCGAACTGATAGCGCTGGATTTAGCTGAAGATACTGATAACGAGACCTTTCTTGCCTGGAAAATCAGCAACAAAGGTAAGGGGCTGAAATCATTGACCCAGAAACTAACGGCCACTGGCGGACTACTGGCGCCATAGTGAACCGCAATCAATAGCTGTTCTCGCCACGCCGGACTACTCTGCCAGGGCAATATTGCCCCTGATCAGCCTATGCACTTCATTTGCCTGTTCCAGCATAGGCCAGTGGCCGGTGTCTTCCAGTACATGCACATTATCAGTGCCAAAACGTCTGGAAAGCGCTACCGGCAAGAAAGCATCTTTCTCCCCCCAAATTACCTGAGTAGGGAAACGCTGTGAAAGCGTTTGCAACTGGCCTTCCCATTTCCTAAAAATGACAGGATCTAGCGCGCGATAGAAACGTAAAATCATACGACGATTACGCCAGGTCAGCGAGTCGTAGTTTGATTGTATCTGAGCATTCGTTAGTATAGGCGCGCTTTTCTTCATCGCTGCACTGAATTTACTGCGGCCCATCAGATACATGACTAACTCACCCAGTATCGGCTTTCGCCAGGTTTTCGCCATAGCGTGCCACTCATAGTCTGAGAAAAAAGTGGTATCCATAATTGTTAAGCTTTTTACTTTATGAGGGTAAGTTATAGCGAATGCCAGCCCCACCACTCCACCGATGTCATGAATCACCATATGCACACCGCCAGCAATACTTAAACTGGATAATAGTTGATCGATAAAGTTAGCCAAATTTTCAAGGCTATACTCAAAGTTTCGCGGTGCTTGTGTACGACCAAACCCGGGAAGATCCGGCGCAATGCACTGGTACTTATCTGAAAAAGCCGCGATGGCTCCATCCCAGACTTCCGATGTATCTGGCACACCGTGCAAAAAAAGAATGGGCTCACCTTCGCCTTTCATATTCACATTAACTCGACTTTTTTCTACGTTATACATTGTCATAATTTGACCTGCTTCCTAATATTCTGGCTTTGTGTAATTAATGAGAGAGCGAACCTTCACGCCTCCTCTAATTCATGACTTTATTACGATTCTAGCCAGGTCCGTGCCTGCTACCGCAGCAGGAACTGCACAACACAGCAGCACTTCGTCCTCAGTGAACGGTGACGAGGGTTCCGTTAAATAGCTCACGGCGCCCGAAATCAAATCAGTTTTGCAAGCCCCGCATTGGCCACTACGACAACCGAACTCCGGAATTAAGCCGTGGGATTCGGCAAAATCCAGCAAGCTGCCGTCTTTAGCTGACCACGCTTGCTCGATCTTTGATTCTGTAAATTCAATGATGGCCTCGCTGGCCTGGGCCATCGGCTCAAAACTCTTGCTTGATTGGTCGGCGGTACGCTGTAGAGACGCAGGGCCAAATTCTTCAGCAAACACTCTTGCATCACTAACACCCAGCCCCCTCAGCAAGTCATACATGGATTGCATAAAGGCTGCAGGACCGCAGAGATAGAAGTCATAGTCATCCATTGGCAGCACCGACTGTAAAAGCGGCGCGGAAATACGCCCATGATGATGGTAGTCCAGGCCAGGTTTCATCGCTCCATCAAGCTCGCTCAAGGCCCAGAAACTTCTGATAACGCCATTGGACTTCGCCTGTATCTCCTGAAGCTCGCTGAAGAAAGCCCGCTGTTGCGCATTGGTGGCCGCACAAATTAGAGTGGTTGAGCGAACAGCTCTAGTACGCACGCCTTCTGTTAACGCGTGACGCGCCATCGACACCATGGGTGTAATGCCAACACCGCCCGCCAAGAGTACAGCGGGACGTTGCTCTGCTGCATCAAACGTAAGCGCGCCGCTAGGCGCCTTGGCATAAAGAATGTCACCGATACTTAACGCCTTATGGATAAATCCCGAAAACAACCCAGTGGGGACGCTGGGACGTGAAGATACTTCACGCTTGACACTAATCCGCAGGGTAGAGTCCGCAGGGGCACTGGACACGGTATAAGTTCTGATGACGTCCTTACCATCAATGGTCAGTTTCACTGTAAGAAACTGTCCCGGTTCAAAGTTCGGCACAGTATGATTTTCAGGCTTAAGATAGAACGACTTGATAACACTGCTTTCTTCAACGATATCGCTGACTACATAGGGCAACCACTGATCGCGCTTAGCTTGAGCCTGCTTTTTTTCCTGCGCCTCAGCCCAGGTACCGGTGAGCAGTGTATTCGGGGAGTATTCATCCATCTTCCAGCGCAGCGGCAAACCGTGCTCAATCCAGCGGCCGTGATCGATATGAAATTTCCATAGACGCTCAGCACCCTCAAAGTGCTCAGTGTCCGGAGAGTCCCATAAAATCTCTACCGTTCCCGTTAGTGTTAATAGATGGCCGTTTTCAAAATCCATAAACAATAAGCCGGCCTTCGCGTTCTCAGCGAAATTACCGAAGGTGTTGAAATGATTGTTCCCAAGGTAGTCGGGAATCGTTAGGGTGCTGCCACTATCCACACGAATAAAGCCAGGTCGGCCACCGCGATGCGAGACATCCGCTCCCTCACTGGCTTCGCCACTATTGTTACTCACATAACTGGCGACAAAAAAAGTGTCACTATTATTTATCAACGATTGGGCGCGGGTGTCGAGTTGCTGTAACTCCGTTACCGTTGACGCAGGCAGATCCTTATCTTCTACCCGTTCAATTTCACGGGTCTGAATATACTGCGGACAGTTCCCGAAGGATTGATCGACCTGGATTCTAATAGTTTGATCTGGTGATTCAACAATATGCGCAGCCAACCGGTTACGTCTACGGGTCGGTAATTCTATGCCCAGAAAACCCAAACGGGTACCCGGCGTTAAAGTGTCGGCAAGTGGATCACCCGCTACGGGTAGCGCATTTATGCTTAGTGTTTTGTTATCGGGCGAGTGGATAAAACCCGGCTCATTAAAGAGTATCGAAGCCCAGGGACAACCATGCGCATCGGCATGCCCCACAAAAATAAAAGGCAGCTGTTGATAAAACTCCCGGTGCTGCTCTGGCATATGATCGCGGATAACGCGGCTACCAAAACGTTCCATTTGCTCCCGAACACCGAGCTGTTGTTGAATGGCCTGCTCACCGCGATGAAAAGGTGAGATGACTGCCTTAGAATTTGAGTGGGTATTATTTTTCATGATCATTACTCTGAAATCCAGACAAAAAAATGAATCAGCCAGATCGCTATCTATCGATATGACTGATTCATAAGTAGGCTTTTAGGCCGCCAGACCTACCGCCGTGGCCTGCATAGGCACAAACCCTGGCAGCTGCTCAATACGCTGCAACCACGCCCGAACATTACTGTAATTTTCTAACGACACACCACCTTCTGGCGCATGGGCAATGTAGGTATAGTTGGCAATATCTGCGATAGTCGCTTTATCCGTGGCCAACCAGTCACGCCCCTGTAAGTGAGCATCGAGTGCCAATAGCAAGGTATGGGATTCGGAAATTAAAGCTTCATGATCCAGGCCAGCACCAAATACGTTAACCAATCGCGCCGACGCAGGGCCGTAGGCCACTTTACTCGCAGCAACCGATAGAAAACGCTGAACCTCTGAAGCCGCAACAGCACTTTCAGGCAACCATTGATGCTCAGTATCGTATTTCGCCGCCAGATAAACCAAAATAGCATTAGAGTCTGACAGCGTAGTATCGCCATCTTCTAGTACGGGAAGTTGGCCAAAGCGATTCTTCTGTAGGAACGGCGCTTTTTTATGCTCGCCACTACCCAGGTCAATATCGATGATGTCAGCGCTCAGCCCAAGAACGGATAAAAACAACTGTACCCGGTGCGAGTGTCCGGACAGTGCGTGACGGTAAAGTTTAATAGTAGACATAGTTATTCTCCTGACTGCTTTAGTGTTGTGGGTTTACTTCTTTTAATTGAACCTCAACTAATTTGACGTTCACTTGCTTCGATAGCTAACTCATTGATACTGGCGTTTCGGACCTGCATAAGCCCTTCACTATCAAAATTCCAATGTTCAATGCCATGGGCGCGAAACCACTGACCCATGTCATCGCGATATTCATATTCAAACTGAACTGCAATACGATTTCCCTGATAGGCGAACAGCTCTTTCTTTAGCCGGTAATCGAGTTCACGCTGCCACTTTCGAGTTAACAACTGGACAATCGCTACCCTACCTTGCACAAATTCGCTGCGATTACGCCACTCGGAATTTTCTGTATAGGCCAGGGCGACCCGTTCCGGGTCCCGGCAATTCCATAAGTCCTCAGCGCGCTGAACTTTCAGCCGGGCTGTCTCAAGATTAAATGGGGGTATTAGTGCCCGGGTCATTGCAGTGCTCCGCGGTAAGTCGGTGAAACAAAAGGAAACCGTTCGGTTTATGTTGGAATCAAAGATATACCGGTCGGTTTCCCTTGTCAAATGATTTATACAAAATAATTTTGCTACTTTATATCCATATATTGAAGTGCTTTCAGCCTTCTATAGTGACTTTTTGGCTTTTCAATACATTCAGGCGTGGTAGTATATAGACCTTAATGTAAACATAACGGTATCCACCCGTTCTTGGCTCAGGAGCCACTATGCCCGCACTATCCAAAAGAGAAGTAATTGTCTCTCACGCGCTGAAGTTGTTTTATCGCGATGGCTTTAACGCTACCGGGGTGGAGCGCATTATCAAGGAGGCGGGTGTTTCCAAGAAAACCCTATACAACCACTTCAGATCGAAGGATGAGTTAGTGCTGGCAACTCTGCGCAAGCGCGACGAGCTTTTCCGCAACAATATTATTCGTGAAACCGAGCGACTGGGCAGTTCTCCCCTGGAACGGCTACTAACTCTGTTTGATGCACATCATCAATGGTTTCAGGAAAAGGAATTTTCTGGCTGCATGTTTATCAATGCCTCAGCCGAGTTTTCAGCCCAGGACGATCCGCGACATATCATCTGCGCTGAACATAAGCGGCTAGTGCGGGACTATATCCGTGACCAGGCAGAACTGGCAGGCATAGAAGATCCCGAGTCACTGGCCAGAAAATTAAATCTATTATTAGACGGAGCGATTGTTGATGCCCATGTCTGCGGTAATAAGGATTCCGCAACAATGGCAAAAGAAATGGCCGAGGTATTTGTAGGGCGGGCTACCAGCCCTTGACCTTTACGAATACCTCGTCGAGGTAGAGAGTATTGCCGTTACCGGTTAATAACGACTCAATAATAAATCACGTTGCCACAATAGTTCTTTTGGCATGTGGCCCCAGAGTTTCAGGAATAATGCTTCATGACTCAGCGTCTGCGACTTTAAGGCTTCACCATCGATTTTCATCAACTCATTCCAATCGTCTTCAGTGAAATCCAAACCTTCCCAATCCAGGTCTTTATAGGCAGGCATCCAGCCCAGTGGTGTTTCCTTAGCCTGAGCCAAACCATTTACGCGCTCAACAATCCACCTTAATACCCGCGCGTTTTCGCCAAAGCCAGGCCACAACCACTTGCCCTGCTCGTCTTTACGGAACCAATTAACATGAAAAATACGAGGCGGCTCATTAATTATTTTACCCATCTTCAACCAGTGACGAAAATAGTCACCCATGTGATAACCACAAAAAGGCAGCATAGCAAACGGATCCTGGCGCATGCTGCCAATTTGACCCTCTGCTGCCGCGGTTTGCTCTGAACCTACGGTAGCACCCATATATACACCGTGCTGCCAGTTGAAACTCTGGTAGACCAGGGGAATAGTGGTCATGCGACGGCCACCGAATATCATTGCCTTAATTTCTACACCCTCCGGGTTTTCCCAGTCGGGGTCGATCACCGGACAATTTCGAGCTGGCGCGGTAAACCTTGCATTAGGGTGTGAAGAAGGCGTTTCGCTCTCTGGCGACCAGTCATTGCCCTTCCAGTCAATCAAATGCACTGGCGCTTGCTCAGTCATGCCTTCCCACCAAATATCGCCCTCATCAGTCAGTGCAACGTTGGTGAAGATGGTATCGCGGGCACAGGACTCCATTGCCATTGGATTGGTGTCCATACCGGTTCCTGGTGCTACTCCAAAAAAACCGGCCTCCGGGTTGATAGCGCGCAACTTACCGTTGACGTCTGGTTTGATCCAGGCAATATCGTCCCCAATGCAGGAAATCTCCCAGCCTTGTTTTTGCAGCGCCGGGGGTGGAACCAACATCGCAAAGTTGGTTTTGCCACAGGCACTGGGAAAGGCCGCGGTGACATAGGTTTTTTTGCCAGAGGGATCTTTCACACCCAACACCAGCATGTGTTCGGCCAACCAGCCCTCGTCACGGGCAATCGTACTGGCAATACGCAGGGCAAAGCACTTTTTACCTAACAGCGCATTACCGCCATAGCCGGAGCCAAAGCTAAGAATTGTTTTCTCTTCGGGGAAGTGAGCAATATAGGTATTTTCCGGGTTACAGGGCCAGCCAACATCATCTTTTTCTGACAGTAAAGGCTGACCGACAGTATGTACACAGCGTACGTAATCAGTGCTGTCGCCCAGCACCTCCAGGACCTTGGGAGAAACTCTGGCCATAATCCTCATATTGGCTACTGCGTAAGCAGAATCTGTAATTTGAATGCCGATTTTGCCGATTGGCGAGCCTATAGGTCCCATGCTAAATGGAATGATATACAGGGTACGGCCACGCATTGCGCCTTCCGACAGCCCGTTCATCTTTTGCTTCATTTCCTCCGGGGCCATCCAGTTATTCGTCGGCCCGGCATCGTCTTCGGCGACAGAACATATAAAAGTGCGACTCTCAACCCGAGCGACATCCCTGGGGTCAGAGCGAAACAGGTGACTATTGGGTCGTAAGTCCTCATTAAGCTTTACACAGTCTCCGCGGCTCACCATCATATCCATCATGGCTGCAGCCTCTTCTTCAGACCCGTCCACCCAGTGCACTCGATCCGGTTGCAGTAAAGTCACCATACGCTCAACCCAGCGCTGGATGTCCTTGTTAGGGGTGGGTGATACGTCACGTAAAGGATAATTACATTGAGGCGCGACTGTTCTGCGATCTGTGGCTGGAGTCATATTGGGTATCACTTAAAGAGGTGTTTGTTACGAAGAACTATATCTAAATTACCGCTTTGTGCAAAGACTATTACTCTCAGGCACGCATCGACTAGCCAGATCCCCGGTAGAGCGCCCCATCGCGGCGGATTTGGAGGAATACATTAACAATCTCCCTGCACTGATCCACTGCTAACCAGTGATAATGTTGCTTGCAGTCGATCCTTACAAAAAAGTTAGTCAATGTAGACACCACCTCCGTATTTTTTAGGCATCTGACGCATTTGACGTCGAGCTTTTACCGCTCTTGCGCCAAGGTTCTTTATTTTTACGATGCTCCTTCACCAGACTAAGCTGCTCTTCGGTGAGCACCTTCGCCACATCCTCGCGACTTCCGCCGTTGCTGCGAATCTCACGAATCTGTGAAACCTGCTCCTCGCTTAGATCTAGCTTCTCTTGCATGTGTTTTAAGCGCTTTTCCGCTCCTTTGCGCTTACCCTTAGCCATCTTGGTGCGCTGCTCCTCCGTCAAAACAGCACCGATCTCTTCCCTTCCGCCACCGTTTTCGTGGATCTCCCGGATCTGTAAAACCTGCTCATCGCTTAAATCGAGGTGGTTTTGCATGCGCTCCAGACGCTCTTCAGGGTTGTGCCTTCCCTGCCCCGATTCACCTGCCGTTACAAATATTGGGGTGCTCATCGCAACTATCGTGGCCAGGATTGCTATTTTCTTTAACATAATTTCTTTCCTCTGTAGTGGTTAAGTGCGAGTAAATAGTAGATCCGCAGCGCGTTATTGTCTGCGCTACTTGTGTAAAGAATTGTCAGGCAGTGCAATGCTGGGTTAACAGACAGTGACTTTACTTAACCACTTGTTCAAACTACGACAGCAACAGCAAACAAACCGTGTAGATAACCATGGCATCGAAGCAATGAGCAGCAGCATCCTAATTATCGACGACGATACAGAACTGTGTGCTCTGCTATCGGAGTTTCTGCATCTGGAAGGGTTCAGCACCCATGCCGTGCACGATGGCATTGAAGCGGTATCGCATTGCAGAACAAATACATACGACGCTGTAGTACTGGACATAATGTTGCCGGGAATGCAGGGATTGGATGTGCTGCGCACACTGCGGGAGTTTAGCGATATGCCCATTCTTATGCTTACCGCACGGGGTGAGGACACCGACAGGATTCTGGGTCTGGAACTGGGAGCTGACGATTATTTGCCAAAGCCTTGTAACCCCAAAGAGCTCAGTGCAAGGCTGCGAGCTATTCTGCGCAGGGTTGCCAGCGGTAAAAGCAGCGCCAAACCACCTACCACTGTGGCGGTAGGTGGCACCGTGACAGATGCGGCAACCCGAACTGCCAGTTTCAACCAACAGGATCTTCAGGTTACTAGCGCAGAGTTCAATATTCTGCGCGTTCTACTCTCCCATGCCGGACAGGTAGTGAGTAAAGATGTGTTGCATGAGCAGGCTCTGGGGCGAGCATTAGCGGCCTATGACCGCAGCATAGACGTGCATGTAAGTAACCTGCGCAAGAAATTGGCCGCTGCGGGCGCCACAAATATGATATTGAGTGTACGTGGAGTGGGCTACCAATTCGCCGGCCAGCCCAACGAGGCAAGCAGTGAAAACCAGAGCTAATCTATTCGTTAAAATTTTCCTCGGCTTCTGGCTGGTATCTGCGATTATACTGGCCAGCTGGCTGGTGACCGCTCGTTACTTCGATGCCCTACCGGACCGCCGGCCCGGCCCTGGGCCAGAGGGCGCGCCACGCCAATTTATGCTGCGCCTTGTCTATCAGCTGCAAAATACTACCGACGAAGAACTACCCCAGGTTTTACGCGACACAAAACAGAAACACAATATCGATATCTTTCTTCTCACAAATGCCGGTGTCGATATCTACGCAAGACAACTGATTCCCGGAGTTGCCAACCTTGCCAGAAAACTCGACAGACGACACCGGCGACGTTTTTTGGATACACCCCAGGGGCTCATGCAGGCACACTTTATCCATCGCGACACACAGGGGCCTCTACGTGCGGTCATTGTGTTCGAGCCCAGACGCCCAGGCCTGGTTTCGCTGTTGAACAAAAATGTTGGCCTGAGACTCGCACTTGCAATAATTATAAGTGGGCTGGTGTGCTACACGCTGTCCCGGGCGCTAACCCGACGTATCAAAAACCTTCAAAGTGCTGCGCGCCAATTGGCACAGGGAAATTTGGCTACACGTATAAGCGTGCCCGATCAAGGCGGCGACGAAACCGACGAACTCGCACGTGACTTAAATTCTATGGCAGAACAGCTCGATGAGAAAATACAAACACAGAAGCGCTTACTCAGCGACGTCTCTCACGAACTGCGCTCTCCGCTCGCTCGCCTGCATGTTGCCTTGGCATTGGCCCAGCAAGACACCCGTGACAATAGCCAACACCTGGAACGCATCGACCTTGAGGCTCAGCGTCTGGAAGCATTGATTAAGCAACTGCTCTCCACAAAAAGTGAAGAACAGACAGCTGACACCTTCGTGGACCTTGTGCAGTTAATGCACGACCTGTGTGCTGATGCAGAATTCGAAGGAGAACCCCAGGGCAGAAATGTCGTATTCTCCACCGGTTTAAAACAGGCCGTTGTACCCAGCTACGGTGATGCAATGAAAAGCTGCTTCGAGAACATCCTGCGCAATGCAGTTAAATACACTGCGGATAACACCAGTATTCAGGCCAGTCTCAACCGCAACGATACCTCCTATGTCATACGTGTCGAAGACTGTGGCCCCGGTGTAAAAGAGGAGGAACTGGAGAAGCTGTTCGATGAGTTTTATCGCAGTGACGATGCCCGTCAGAGAGAGACAGGCGGATATGGGTTAGGCCTGGCTATCTCCAAACGCGCAGTACAGCAACACGGCGGAGCAATAAGCGCACTCAATACGAACAAGGGACTGGCTATTGTTGTAACGCTACCTGCGTCTGACCTGTAGCCCTACAAATGCAAACCATCAAACTCTGCTAAATTCGCCAGGAAGCGATGTGCAGAAAATGTCACCGCGGACTTGTCCGTGGCCTCCGACAAATACCGCACACTGTCTACCAGCGCCAACCACCAGCGCATGTGATCGGCACTGAGCTGGGCAGCAACGGGTATCAAGTCATGCATGGTGCCCAAATTTCGCCCTGCCGCCGCCTTTATATTTGCCATGTGCTCCAGAGTCAACTCGCGCTCGTTGAGCTTAACTATAAGCGTTGCGACACTTTGGGGGTCGTTCTCCAGAGCCTGTGAACTGGCGGGTTCTGCATACTCCCCCAATACAGATATATCGAGGTGACTCAAGATTTCGCGCAGAGCGCCACGCAGACTACGTCGCAATTCATCCTTTCTATCTCGTTCCAGTAAACGCTGAACCAAGGTAAACAAACCAACCAGAAAGAATCCTTCCAGGCAAAATCCGATAAGCTCCGGGAGCAAATTGTCCCTAAAAGCATCCGGGTTAGTGCCTCGCATAAACGTCACTAAAAAATAAACGCCGCCCAATCCAAATAGAACCAGAGGCGCAAAAAGAATCAGTCGGTTGACACTATTTTTCTTCATCGACTACCGCCAACGCTTGCACTACAGCCGCAATTTTACGAGCCTCTGCGCCCGTCATATCCAGTGGAATATTCTGCAGATAGACAACCAGATCTTTCCGAATCGGGATTGGAAAAATATCATGGGGACTACGGGGTGGGTTTAGCGCTAGCTCCTCTCGAGCTACTGCTTTACCCGCATCATCTCGACTTGCGACCACAGTGGCTTCGGGTAACTCACCTTCGTTGGAAACAAAACCAGCCGGGTTTTCAGTCCAGCGAATAAAGTCGTCCAGTGCAGAACTCAGGCGCTGATTGTAAACCTGGAGGTTTTCAGGACGAATGGTGGAGCCCTGAATTTTGTGAAAGCGAGAACAGAGCTCGTCGATATCGACCGCTCGCAAATCGACACGTTCGTGCGACTTCAGCTGGCCCATCAATTGTTCAGCAGCTAATTTTCGTGCTCGACCGGTAGCCGGCTTTATAATGCCGGAGACTGCGCTTTGGCGCAGAAACTCCTGAAATGCCGACTCCGAATAATCCAGCTCTGCCATTGTATCCCCCGGCCTCTATTTAGGCTTAGAAATATACGCCATAAACTCCGCCGTGTTTGCCTTTAGGTCAGCGTCAATTTTTTTGGCGATGTCGGTGCTGGCCATCATCGCATCCCATTCGGCAAGTCCGGGCACTTCATCCATCACATTCCAGTCGAGTTTGGCGGGACCAACCAATTTTGGAATAGACAGGGCATAGCGCAGATAAATATCGGCAAGCGTTAATTCCGATCCAATTAAATAGGGACCGAAATCGGCCAGCGCTGTGACAGAGCGTGCGCCCCGCTCCAATACCGCTTTCACTTCATCAAGCGTAGCCTGAGGGAATTCTACATTGCCCAACACTGAGGGCAGCAAACGTCTGGCAGACAGCTCAAGATAGAGCTCAGATACCTTCATTAACTGCCTAACCCTGCCTCTGGTCTCAACATCTGCGGGAAATAGAGGATGCTCGGGATAGGCATCTTCCAGGTACTCAACAAGCACACTGGATTCTGACAGCTTCGTGCCTTTATCTGTGGTCATGGCCGGCGCTTTTCCGGTGGGGTTCACGGCCAGCATTTCAGGCGTATTGGGGTACACAATGTGCTCTTCAAAGGGCACGCCCTTTTGCATAAGCGCATGTTTTACGATGTTATGGTAGTTTGAAAATGGAAATCCGTGCAATGTAAGCATGCTGTAACTCTCTTTTATTGCCTGTTTATAGTTAGATGCATACTGAGTTTAACCCCAGATGCCTCAGTGTAGTTGTCCAAAGAATTTTTCGCCACAACAAAGCCAACAGCGGGCTCCTCAAGCATCAACATAAGAATATGATCAATCCTCATTCTGACGCTCCTCCCTTAATCGTACCGGCCCAAACATTCCGGGAAACTTGCCCGTTTTATCCGCATAAATTTTACGAAAATGGTCCATATCTGCAGCGAGATTGCCCGTAGGCACTAGCGCCTCCGCAAACCCACCCCGCTTGTTGCCAAAATCCAGATAGCTGGGCACTATGGGGACTCCGGCTCCCATTGCGATGTGATAAAAGCCGGACTTCCAGAATTCCGTTCGGGCCCGCGTTCCCTCTGTTGGAACCACCAGCACCAGGTCCTGGTGCGTGTTAAACACTTCGACCATGTCATCCACGACATTGTTGTTTTCATGCCGCACAACGGGCACACCGCCCAAGGCACGCATAATCCAACCCATTGGTGGAAAAAACAAACTGTGTTTGGCCAACCAGGAAACTTTCAAGTCAAACACTGCGGCAAATGCCAACAGATAAGGCAAGTCCCAGTTAGAGGTGTGCGGCGCAGCAATGAGGACAAAGCGTTTGTGTTTAGGCACCTGCCCTTCAATACGCCAACCGTTACGTCTAAGAAACCAGTGGGCAATCCATTTCTTCATGACTTGCGAGCTCCATATTGAGCAATATAGCGATCCAGTGCATTGGCAAACGCTTGTTTGTCCTTAGGGCCAAGTGCGGCAGGCCCGCCGTGTACATCACCACTTGAGCGCATGGTTTCCATAAAATCTCGCATATTCAGTCGCTGACCTATGTTTTGCTGTGTAAAAGCTTCTCCACGCGAGGTAATAACATGGGCGCCCTTTTCGATAAGCTCCGCCGCGAGTGGGATATCGGAGGTAATCACGAGGTCATCCACGGCGACCTGTTCGACTATGTAGTTATCTGCTACATCAAATCCAGATGGAACTTGCGTCATGGTGATCCACGGTGTCGGCGGTACCGGCAACACGTGATTTGCCACAAGAATCAGCGGTACTTCAACTCGCACAGCCGCCCTGAATAAAATCTCACGGATTAACTTTGGGCAGGCATCGGCATCAACCCAGATCTTGTTATCGCACATGCTTGGAAGCTCTTTTTTTGTCAGCTGCGTTGACGGATTCATATAATATAGGGTTCAATTTCTTCCCGCTTTAGTGCGTTTACTGCCTGGTGGTGAGTCAGGAAAACCTTGCCACTGAGTTGCTGAAGAAAATCACATTTTTCCAGGGCATCCATAACCGGCCCCTTCACTTCGCTAAAATTGAGTGTAATCCCCTGATCTTTCAGTCGATGATTTATGGCCTCCAGAGCCTCCAGAGCACTCATATCAATTTCGTTGACGGCTGTACACAGTAAAATAACATGCTCCAGCTCTCTGTCGTTTGCTATCAATCGGTAAACATAGTCTTCCAGATAGCTGACGTTAGCGAAATACAGGCTTTCATCGACCCTGATGGAGACAATACTCGCATGGGTAATAACATCGCGACGCTCAACATTTCTGAAGTGCTCTGTGCCGGCCACCGAGCCCAGCACTGCTATATGCGGCCGTGAGGTTTTATATAAATGCAGCAGCACAGAGCACAATACGCC
>JADGEN010000040.1 GCA_016744355.1 Halieaceae bacterium | reverse complement strand
CCGCTCGAATCCGGGAAGTTCGTTAACATCTACAGGTGTTTGTAACACAATGGCCTGACCTGAAAGGGATCCGGCCGACGCCTTAATTCCTGCCTCTGCAAGCTGTGTAAGATAGGCGTCCCGACTTATCTTCTGTGTGTTTACTCTCAAGGTCATGGGGGGCTGCTGGTTGCCCGCAGCGAGAATTTGTTCTAAGGCAGCTGGCCATTGTTTTTTCAGCTTTTTGTAAAGCCAGGAGGGATGCGCGGATGTGGCTGCATCATCAAGCTGCTCCAGCAGTGTTTCTCTCTCGCGAAGATAGCGACGTAAAACTGCGTTAGTCAGGCCTTTGGCCCACGGCTTTTTCAGTTCGCGAATAGCGTCTACTGTTGCCGACACCGCCGCGTGATCAGGAACCCGTGTGTCGCCCAGTTGATAGATTCCGAGTAAAAGCAGAGCTAGCACATCGCGATCTTTGTCGCGCAGTGGTTTTTCCAGCAGCTGGCTGAGGATGGCATCGAGTTTTGGCAGTTCGCGCAGTGTCCCGTAGCACAGTTGCTGCAGCAGACCCCGGTCGCGCGGCTCGACCTTATCCAAAAATGGCGGTAACGCCTGGTTCAGGGACTTGCCCCCCAACACAGAAGCCAGGGCTTTTGCCGCTGCGGCGCGGCTATCCATGGACATTATCCGGTGTCCCGGTTACTTAAGAAGCGAGTCCCCGGAGCGAATAAGGCGCTTTTTGCATGCAGCACCTGCTCTGCGCTTAGGGTTTTAGCTCCGGGAAGTTGCAGGTGTGTGATACATAGTTGTCCGTTGCCGCAGGCCACGATAATTCCTTCGGAGTCAGCACTTACTATCGCGCCAGCCAGGGCTTTTTGGGTTGATTCTTGAATGGCAGTGGCGAGATGTATTTTTACTCTTTCATCCCCAATAAATGTGTGGCACACAGGAAAGGGGTTGAACGCGCGGATTTTGCGTGAGATGAGCTGGGCGTCTTCGGACCAGTTTATCTGTGCTTCAGGTTTCAATATTTTATCGGCGTAGGTTGCCAGCTGGTCGTCTTGTTGCTGCCCCGCTGTCAGGTGTTCGGGCAGAGTCTTGAGCACATCGAGTAGCAAAGGCACGCCTATCTGTGCCAGTTCATCGTGCAAGCTAGCGGCCGTCGTGCTCTGCTTGATAGCGCAAGTTGCGCTGGCCAGCATGTTTCCCGTATCAAGACCGGCGTCCATTTGCATAATTGTTATGCCTGTTTCATCGTCTCCGGCTTCAATCGCACGCTGTATGGGTGCCGCCCCCCGCCAGCGGGGGAGTAGCGAGGCATGGACGTTCAGGCAGGCAATACTTGGTGTGTCCAGCACCGCTTGGGGCAGAATAAGGCCGTACGCTACCACCACCATGACATCAGCGCCTATTTCTGCGAGTTCCTGCTGCGCCAGTTCCGGCTTCAGGCTGGCTGGCTGAAAAATTGGAATGCCGGCTTCTTCTGCCCTTTTCTTAACAGGGCCTGACTGGAGTTTTTTGCCACGGCCGGCGGGCCTGTCAGGTTGGGTGTACACGGCCACCACCTGGTGCCCGCTTTGTAGCAAGCCCTCAAGGTGGGTTGCTGCAAACTCGGGGGTTCCGGCAAAAATGATTCGAAGAGGTGACGTACTCACTTTTTCAGCTCCTGCTGCGGTGTTCTTTCTCTAATTTCTTGCGAATACGCTGGCGTTTTAATGGGGACAAATAATCAACGAAAAGTTTCCCCTCCAGGTGATCAATTTCGTGTTGAAGGCAGATAGCCAGCAGTCCATCGAGTTCACGAGTATAGCTTTCGCCCTCGCGATCCAGTGCCGTGACAGAGACACGCTGTGGCCGATTGACGGTTTCATAATAGCCGGGCACTGATAAGCAGCCCTCGTCGTATTCGCCTAACTCCGGGTCGAGTACGGTAATGATCGGATTAATGAAAACCTGAGGATCGTCGTGGTTGTCCGATACGTCAATGACGAGTAGGCGCTGGTGCACATTTACCTGCGTAGCCGCCAGACCTATGCCGGGCGCAGCGTACATAGTTTCCAGCATGTCATCTATCAAAGTTCCTAGTTCAGGCGTTACCGCCTTGACTGATTTGGCTTTGGTGCGCAGTCTGGGGTCGGGAAATTCCAGTATTTCGAGAACGGCCATAAGGCTAAATTGCTCTTAGAGTTGAGGTGAAATGTCAGATTCGGGCATCGTGAATTAATAACATTAGGGCTTGCCAGAGTCGGTTTGCCGCAGCAAACTGTGGGTATTATATAGCTAGGGAGCCGCTGGACAAGTCTATTGGCATCTCTGGAGGCCCGTCATGCCTATATTTAGGGATATGGTGCAGTGAACAATCGGGCAGAAAACCAATAAGAAGGCCACGCAGGAATTATAAAATGAAACTTAAGCCAATCTCGGTATGCGTGTTGTTATTGTCAGTGCTATTTAGCAGCTGGCTCTATGCAGCGGTTGAGCTCAATGAAAAAGCGCCCCAGACCTATACGGTTAAAAAAGGCGATACCCTCTGGGATATTTCGGGTATGTACTTGTCTCAACCCTGGCGTTGGCCAGAGCTGTGGGACGTTAACCCCCAAATCGACAACCCCCATTTGATATACCCGGGCGATGAATTGTATCTGGTTTGGGTTGACGGCCAGCCTCGTTTGAGAATGAAACGGGGCCGCAACGTAAAGCTCACACCCAATATGCGCGTGTCGCCGCTAGATCTGGCGATTCCCATTATTCCGCTGGATCAAATAGGTGCTTTTTTACGGCGCCACCGAATAATGGATCTTGGTGAAATTAATAGTTCCGCCTACGTAGTAGCAGGCGCGCAGGGTCACCTGATCAGTGCGCCGGGTGATCGTGTGTTTGGACGCGGTCCATTCCCCGATGGTGAGCGGGCCTACGGAATTTTTCGCGGCGGTGATGTTTATCGCGACCCTATTACCAACGAAGTATTGGGATACCAGGCCAAGGACATTGGTAGTGCACAGTTACTTAGCAGCAACGAAGATGAAGTTGTGGAACTTGAAGTTACCCGGGTTACCGAAGAGGTAAGGGTCACAGACAGGCTGCTCCCCAATGAAGACAAGGTTCTCGATGCCACTTTTCACCCCCGAGCGCCAGAAGATGAAATTGTCGATGGTTTTATGATTGCAGTCGACGGTGGAGTTAGCCAAATCGGAGCATGGGATATTGTCGTGCTCAACCGTGGTGAGCGCGAAGGCCTCGAAGTTGGCCATGTCCTGGCTATTTATCAGAGCGGGCAGGTAGTTCATGATCAAATTCAGGGCGACAACGTGGCCCTTCCCGATGTACGTGCGGGCTTGGCGTTGGTTTTTGAAGTGTTCGAAAAGGCCAGTTACGCCATCGTGTTGAAGACAAATCGCCCCCTTAAAGTGATGGATAAAGTTAAAAATCCATAGTCCAAGAGGGCACTCAGCGCCTCTAATTCGTCAAATGTGGCCACTGCGGAGTAGCCACCAACCAATCCGTTTACAGTAAGGGGCCTGCAGGAAGCAGGCCCGTATAATTCCTGCCAAACACACATCAAGGATGATGTATGAACTCCGCTGACACGCGTTTGTGCCTCTGCTTGCACAGCATTCCCACGCTAAGTGATGCCCTCCTCTCCAGACTTTTCTTACACTATGGCAGCCCCGAAGCCATTTGGAAGTCCAAATATGATGAATGGGAGCTGTTGGGGGCGAAGAAAGAAGCGATAGTAGCGATGAAGTCTGCCGTGCAAAGTAATCACTTCGCGGTAGATATCAATGCACAACTGGAGTTATTGGACAGGTTGGGTGCTCAAATCCTTCCTTTAACCGATGATGCCTACCCCGTATTACTTCGGACAATTTACGACCCGCCTCCTCTACTTTATGTGCGCGGAGCCGTCAGCCTGCTTCAGGAGGCTCAGTTGGCAGTGGTTGGGAGCCGTAAAGCGAGCCCCGCTGGTCTGCGCACAGCCAGGACCCTTTCCGCTTTATTGGTAAGAGCGGGCTTACACATTTGTAGCGGGCTGGCATTGGGCATCGACGGAGAAGCTCATCGTGCGGCACTGGCTGCCGGGGGTGCAAGTATTGCTGTTATGGCGACAGGTATCGACCAGGTTTACCCGCGTCAGCATGCAGCTTTGGCGGAAGAATTGGCGAGTAGCGGTGCTCTGGTTACTGAATACCCGCCCGGGTGCGGGCCACAGCGGTACCGCTTTCCTCAGCGAAACCGGATACTCAGCGGCTTGTCGCTGGGTGTGCTGGTTGTAGAGGCGGCACTTCGCAGTGGTTCGTTGATAACTGCAGGTGCGGCACTGGAGCAGGGCCGGGAAGTATTTACTTGTCCCTGGGCCATGTTCCATGAGGGTGGGCGGGGATGCCTGCGTTTGATTCGCGATGGAGCCAAGATGGTCGATTGCGTGGATGATATTCTCGGTGAATTGGGGCCTTTGTTTACCCTACAAGAGAGTCTGTCGCTTGATAGCACTACCGCGACTGTAGAGGCAACCGAAATGCCTCGGGGCCAACAGCGGATTTTTTCTTTGATTGGCTATGAGAGCGTTGCCGTGGACACACTGGTTGAGCATAGTGGGATGCCAGTGGCGAGGGTGATGGCAGCACTGTCTGCTCTGGAGCTGCAGGGAAAAATTGCCCGTTGCAGTGGAGGTTATATCCACTGTTGACGGGGCTGTCAGTTGTTGTTTAAATTCGCGCCTTTTTAGGGCAGGCTTACAAGCGTGAACTGACGCTACTTGGAGAAAATGAATGAACAAGCCATTTGTTGCAATAGTAATGGGATCAGATTCGGATTTACCGGTCATGGAGGCGTGTTTTGCCGTCCTTAAGTCACTCGATATCCCCTTCGAGGCGCGAATAACTTCCGCACACAGGACTCCCAAAATTACCAAAGAGTTTGTGGAGGATGCCGATGCGCGTGGTTGTGCAGCGTTTATCGCTGCAGCTGGAATGGCGGCTCACCTTGCGGGTGCTGTGGCAGCCACTACGGTAAAGCCGGTAATTGGGATTCCAATTAATGCCTCTCTTGACGGTATGGACGCCCTGCTTTCCACTGTGCAGATGCCCGGTGGTATTCCGGTGGCAAGTGTTGCTATCGGCAAGGCCGGGGCAAAAAATGCGGCTTATCTGGCGGCGCAGATTATGGCTGTACATGACGTTGAATTGGGACAAAAATTGCGTGACGAGCGCAGCGCAAACGCACGCGCTATTGTTGCCAAAGATGCAGAACTGCAACAGTCACTGAAAGGCTAGTCTTTGCCAAAAACGCTCTCAACGCTTGCTCTTAGGCAGGCGGTTACCGCAATACAGGCCGGAGGGGTGGTTGCCTGTCCCACAGAAGCCGTTTGGGGCTTGAGTTGTGATCCGTTCAATGAGATGGCGGTGACACGGCTGCTTCACTTAAAGCGGCGGGAGATGGCCAAGGGCCTGATTCTTGTGGCGGGTGAGGAGTCACAGTTGGAATGGCTGCTGGGAGGTCTTCCTTTGGCCCAGCGCGCGAGGTTGAGTCTATCCTGGCCGGGGCCTACAACCTGGCTAGTCCCCCATCGACATCGTGTTCCCCACTGGATTTGTGGTGATCACGATACGGTGGCCGTGAGAGTGAGTGCTCATCCCCTGGTGCGTGCTTTATGTCATGTCTGGGGAGGCCCCCTGGTTTCAAGTTCGGCAAACCCTGCGGGCAGTAGACCTGCTACCCAGTCTTTTCAGGTAAGACGTTATTTCGGCGCAGGGTTGGACTGCATTGTTTCCGGTGCGGTGGGCGGAGCCAGTCGCCCCAGCGCAATTAAAGACTTACTGACAGACGAAATTATCAGGGTATAGGCAGGTCAACTAGTAATGTTAGCTGCCACGCGTATAATGCGGCGCCGACTAGTATTCAAAACCAAGGTAAGCATGCAGATTGATCAGGTCAGGTCGTATCTTCTAGCCCTTCAGGACAATATTTGCGAGTCTCTCGCAGAAGAAGACGGGCAGGCATCATTCATTTCCGATGAGTGGAAGCGCCCCGAAGGTGGCGGGGGTCGCAGTAGGGTTTTGGCCGAGGGCGCGGTTTTTGAACGTGCCGGCGTTAATTTCTCTCATGTAAAGGGCGCAGAACTGCCCGCTTCGGCCAGTGCCGCCAGACCGGAACTTGCAGGCCGTAGTTTTGAAGCTCTGGGGGTTTCTCTGGTTATTCATCCGCGCAATCCCTATGTGCCTACCTCCCATGCAAATGTACGGTTATTCGTCGCAGAAAAAGACGGCGAAGAGCCAGTATGGTGGTTTGGCGGCGGCTATGACTTAACGCCGTACTACGGTAACCGGGAAGACTGTATCAGTTGGCACGCTGCGGCCTCTGCGGCCTGTGAGGCATTTGGCGAGGACGTCTATCCGCGCTACAAAACCTGGTGTGACGAATATTTTTACCTGCCACATAGAAGCGAACCCCGTGGAATTGGTGGTCTGTTTTATGACGACCTCAATTGCTGGGACTTTGACACCTGTTTCGCGTTTATGCAGTCGGTGGGAGACTCCTTTCTGACCGCATACAGGCCGATCGTGGCCCGCAGAAAAAATACGGCCTACGGTGAGCGCGAGCGACAGTTTCAGTTGTATAGGCGTGGCCGCTATGTAGAGTTTAACCTGGTGTATGACCGGGGAACGCTATTTGGTCTGCAGTCAAATGGTCGTACTGAGGCCATTTTGATGTCTATGCCACCTTTGGTGCGTTGGGAGTATGACTATCATGCAGAATCCGGGACAGCAGAAGAAGAGCTAACCCAATACTACCTGCAAAGCCGTGATTGGTTGGCGGAAGCCTGAGTTGGATAAGTAAGACATGACAAATAATAAAAAATACGCTGTTTTTGGCAACCCGATTAAGCACAGCAAGTCTCCTTTGATTCACGCTGCTTTTGCGCGTCAGTTCGATCTGCAATTGCAGTATCGTGCTGTTAGAGTTGAAATCGATGGCTTCGCACAGGCGGCTCGCAGCTTTTTTGATGGCGGTGGGGCCGGGCTTAATGTGACGGTGCCATTCAAGCAGGAGGCGTTTGAGCTCGCCGATACCTTGAGCGACAGGGCCCTGCGCGCCGGTGCCGCCAACACCCTCACACCACTTCCCACCGGAGGCATTGCCGGTGACAATACCGACGGTATTGGTCTGGTGAGCGATATGGTGATTAATCTCGGCTGGGCAGTGCGGGGTTTGCGAGTCCTGGTGCTGGGCTCCGGCGGAGCGGTCAGAGGCATATTGGAACCGCTAATGCGTGAACGGCCCAAAGAATTACTCATTGTAAATCGCACTGCAGACCGTGCAGCGCAGTTGGCTTCTGAGTTTGCGGATCTGGGTCCAATAGAAGGCGGCGCTTACTCCCTTATTGGTTCGCGACAATTTGACCTTGTTATAAACGGCACTAGCGCTGGACTGTCAGGTGAAATGCCTGAACTCCCCGCTTCACTGTTGACGGACCATAGCTGCTGCTACGATATGGTTTATGGAGCTGAGCCTACAGTATTTATGCGATGGGCAGCACATCATGCGGCTTGGGCTGTTTCTGACGGGCTGGGCATGTTGGTGGAACAAGCTGCGCAATCATTTTACCTGTGGAACAAGGCAAAGCCCGAAACCGGGCCGGTTATAAGTCAGCTGAGAAGTGTTTTAGCCGCTGCCTAGGCTGTATTGTTCACAGCCTCTAACTCGGAAATATGCTGATCCTTTAATTTGACATAATTGTTGGCGCTGTAACAAAAATAGTTCATTTCGCCGTCCGACAGCGGCCGCATTTCTCTGGCTGGACTACCGGCATAGAGAAAGCCGCTACGCAACGTCTTTTTCGGAGTGACCAGGGCGCCCGCAGCAATTACTACATCGTCTTCTACAACTGCGCCGTCCATGACAGTGGCACCCATTCCTACGAGTACGCGGTTTCCGATAACGCAGCCATGTAACGTTGCGTTGTGCCCAATGGTGACGTCCTCTCCGATAAGCAGGGGCCAACCGCCGTCATTATAGGGCCCGGCATGGGTAATGTGTAAGACGCAGCCGTCCTGAACACTGGTTCTGGCTCCTATGGTTATGGTGTGCATGTCTGCGCGAACAGCAACCTGGGGCCAAACCGAAACATCGTCTCCAAGAGAGGCATCCCCTAAAACCACTGCAGTGGGGTCTACAAAGACACGCTCGCCCATCTGTGGCCGGTGTCCGCCAAAGGAGCGTATATTTTTTCCGTGATGCTTCATGTCGCTTTCTTATCCTGCTGTTGTAGTTACTTGTTACAATAAACCACCGGTAAAGGTTTCTCAAACACGCTTATTAATGCCGGTTGGAGACATCGAGTTGAAAAATAGACGATTCATTGCTGGCGCTGTATGCCCGCGCTGTTCCGCCATGGACAAAATTGTAGTTGATTTGGGCACTGACGCTAGAGAGTGCGTGGCCTGTGGCTTCACTGACCAGCGCCCGGGCGACCCGGTTGTCTCAAAAGAGGTTCCTACGCGTGTAAGCCGGGGGGCGGCCCGGCGGGTTGAAACCAAAGCGGAGGCGGTGAAGTTGGTTGATGAACCCTCTGGTGAGCCTACCTAAGAATATTTCTTCCCCTGCTACATTACTGGCATGGTACGTAGCTGTATTTGTTGTTCCATGTCGCTCAAGGTGTTTTCAAGCACCCAAACTCTGGTTGCCCCTGTTTCTTGTGGTGGCGTTTTCCAGACGCCCTCTTTGGCTAATAACTGCGCACTGGCATATTGCACAACGCTTTCCAGACGGTTGGCTAGAGGTTCACCTAGCAAGTGATGGACGATGATGTTGGCCTGTGTCATATCTACAGGCAGCAGCGGGTGGCCCAAATGCCCGATGTGATAGTCGTTCACTTCTTCCAACAAGCGGTGAGCTAAAAAGGATTCATCCAGTAGCGCTTCCAACCCGGAGTCGGTGTCAATGTCGCGCGGGGGCTGGATAAAGTAATCTTCAGCAAGATTTAAAAAGGGTGCGACGTAGCGGTGGAAGCCCTGTTTTTTACTGACTGCGGTAGCCAGGCTGATGGAGCCGGGAACACTTTCTATATAGGCCGCGATAAAGCCAATTAGCGCAGTAATCGGTTCGCTCTCAGGAAAGATCAGTCTTTTTCGCAAGCGGGGCAGCTGTTTGCCAAGGCGCGCGCGAAGCAATGAGCTCTCCTCCTCTTGTAAGATAGCTGCGGCAATTAGATTTCTGATGTCCGGCGTAAGCTTCATGGCTAGCTTAAGACTAGACCATCAACAGATTTCTGCCCGTTTCAGACCATTAAAACCTAGGGTGTTGAAAGCCAGCCATGCTGCCGACTTCTCCTTATATAGGCCACGTACAAAGTGGCACCTCTGGCTGCATTGAACACGCAAAATGCGAACCACAGGCCATGGTTTCCCAGGTGCTGGGTGAAAAACCAGATAGGTATATAAATAATAAATACACTGAAAAGCATAGTTACCATCATTTCCCGGGTTTCAGCACTTCCAATGAACACACCGTCCAGCAAATAGCTGGGGGCCGATACCAGAGGCAACACAATCAACCAGGGGGCGTACTGCAGCAGCAGTTCTCTCAGCGGGGCGATGTCAGTCATGAGCGCGAATAACAAGTTGTGGAACAGGAGGAAAAACAAGCTCATACAGATGGCCGTAATGCCACACCAGAAACTGCAGTAACGCACTACCTTATAAAAACCCTTCAGGTCTCTGGCGCCCAGCTTATTTCCTGACAGAGCCTCGGCTGCAAAAGCGAAACCATCCATACCATAGGCAGCCATTAAGACCAGCTGCATCATCAGTGCATTAGCCGCAAGAACATTGCCACCCTGCTTGTCCCCCATTGCGGTAAAAAACGCAAAACTGAACAGCAGGCAGAGGGTGCGGATGAAGAGGTCTCGGTTGCTGCGCAGCAGGCGCTGATAGGCGCGGAGACTTTTAAGCTCGGCAAAAAACTGTGGCGCTGCAGTGCGGGTAAGATTGCGCCAGACGCCATAGAGAGCGAGACCGCACCCGGTGTACTCCGCGATGACCGTGGCGAGAGCTGCGCCGTCGCTGTACATATTCAGTTGCACAATGAATAAAAAGTCCAAGCCAATGTTGATCACATTGGTGAGCACTACTATAAGCATTGGCCAACGCGTATCTTGCCGGCCGATGAACCAGCCAACAATCGCGTACGTCAGCAGCACCGCGGGTGCACTGGATATCCTGATGGTGGCATAGCTTTCGGCCAGCACGGTAGTATCCGCCTGGGCTGACATCAGGAGAAACCCAAGGCCAAGCAGCTGGGGGTGAAATAACAGAACAGCAACGGACAATACTAGTGCAAGTACGCTCGACTGGCCCAGCACAATATTCGCGCCCGAAACATTTCCCGCCCCCGTGGCTTTAGCCACCAGCCCGGTTGTTCCCATTCTCAGAAAGCCAAAACCCCAATACAAAAATGACAGTAATGCCCCACCTACGGCAACCGCACCGAGATATTGCGTGCTGTTCAGATGCCCCAAAATGGCCGCGTCTACAAGACCCAGCAATGGGATGGAGATATTGGAGAGTATTGCAGGCCAGGCAATGCTCCATATTTTGTGGTTGAGCTTGTTCATTGGCAGACTATCTTGTGTTGACAGTGTGGTGTGAGGGACTAGATAGATAATCTGAGCACACCACTAGGCGAATCTTTATATTATCAATGACTTAGTGTTTTTTATCTGTAACTTTCGATATAATGCGCGGCGTTTTGTCACAGTACCCGATAGAATATATACAATAAGTTGGGGCTTAATTTTAATAAACTAAATGGAGACACGGGATATGTGTTTTGACGTGAAGCGGCTGTATGCGCTGGCGCT
This sequence comes from Halieaceae bacterium, assembly GCA_016744355.1. GTDB lineage: Bacteria > Pseudomonadota > Gammaproteobacteria > Pseudomonadales > Halieaceae > JBALVT01. Next base: position 17,914 of record JADGEN010000040.1, on the reverse strand, counting down.
TGGTCCTGTGCTGATGCTAATGAGCTTGGTTAGTACGGGGGTCTGGGCGAGTGAATCCGAGAGGAGCACTGTGAACATGACAGCCGGCGTGACCGAGGTGGGGCAGCAAATTTATGATTTGCATATGCTCATACTCTGGATCTGCACAATTATCGGGTTGTTGGTTTTTGGAGTAATGTTTTACTCAATCTATGCCCACAGGAAATCAAAGGGTGCAAAGGCGTCTAGCTTTCACGAAAGCACCAGTGTAGAAATTGCCTGGACGGTTGTCCCCTTCCTGATCTTGATTGTCATGGCTGTGCCTGCCACCAAGACCTTGATAGAGGTATACAGTTTCGACGATGCCGACCTTGATATTATGGTTACTGGCTATCAGTGGAAATGGAAGTATGAATACCTGACAGACGAAGGTGAGCGTGTTTCATTTTTCAGCAATTTGCGCACTCCGCAAAGCGAAATTGGCAATACTGAGGCGAAGGGAGAGCACTACCTTCTCGAAGTTGATGAACCTCTTGTCATACCCGTGAACGCCAAGGTGCGTTTCCTGTTAACCGCCAACGATGTTATTCACTCCTGGTGGGTGCCAGAACTTGCAGTCAAAAAAGACGCGATTCCCGGTTTTATCAACGAAGCCTGGACCCGACCTTTGAAAGAAGGTATCTACCGGGGTCAATGTGCGGAGCTGTGCGGTAAAGACCATGGGTTCATGCCTATAGTCGTGAATGTTGTTAGCCAGGAAGAATACCAAACGTGGCTGGCTACCAAGCAGGGCGAAGCGGCTCAGGTTAAAGAATTGATGGCCCAGACCTTTACTCTCGATGAGTTGGTAGAGCGCGGAAAAGGTGTCTACGAGCGAAGCTGTCTGGCGTGCCACGGTGCGAAGGGCGAAGGCGGAGTCGGAAAAGCGATTGCTGCAAGCGCCATTGCAACGGGTGAAATAAGCGGGCATCTCGATGTCTCGATTGATGGGGTTCCCGGTACGGCCATGCAGGCGTTTGGCGGTCAGCTTAACGATGTCGATATGGCAGCGGTAATCACTTATCAGCGCAACGCATTCGGCAATAATATGGGTGACCTGGTTCAACCCATAGACGTATTCAATCATAAGAAAGGCTAACTGGAGGAGTTAACGATGGGCGATCATCATCACGGACCCGCCAAGGGCCTGACGCGGTGGATAACCACCACAAATCACAAAGATATCGGTTCCATGTACCTGTGGTTCTCGTTCGCAATGTTTATATTGGGCGGCGCTTTTGCCATGATCATTCGAGCCGAGCTGTTCCAGCCCGGCCTGCAATTGGTAGAGCCCGGCTTTTTCAACCAAATGACCACTATGCACGGCCTGGTTATGGTATTTGGGGCAATTATGCCCTCTTTCGTTGGCCTGGCTAACTGGATGATCCCCATGATGATTGGGGCGCCAGACATGGCTCTGCCGCGAATGAATAACTTGAGCTTTTGGATCTTGCCACCCAGTTTTATCATGTTGGCTTGCACCTTGTTCATGGATGGTGGCGCACCGCAGGCGGGCTGGACGTTTTACGCCCCGCTGTCTACAACCTATGCTCCCCCTTCGGTGACGTTCTTTATCTTTAGCGTTCACTTGTTGGGTGTTTCTTCAATCATGGGCTCTATAAATATCATTGCAACTGTGATGAATTTACGTGCGCCGGGCATGACTTACATGAAGATGCCTTTGTTTGTGTGGACATGGTTGATTACTGCCTTCCTGTTGGTGGCAGTGATGCCTGTGCTTGCCGGTGCGGTAACCATGATGTTGATGGATGTGCACTTTGGCACCAGCTTCTTCTCCGCCGCGGGTGGTGGTGACCCTGTGCTGTTCCAGCACGTGTTCTGGTTCTTTGGTCACCCTGAGGTTTACATTATTATTCTGCCGGCGTTTGGTGTGGTTTCGCAGATTATTCCTACATTCTCCCGCAAGCGACTGTTTGGTTATGATTCGATGGTTTACGCCACCGCCTCTATCGCCTTCCTGTCGTTTATTGTGTGGGCTCACCATATGTTTACCGTTGGAATGCCCGTCGCAGGCGAGCTTTTCTTCATGTACGCAACTATGCTGATCGCCGTACCCACGGGAGTGAAGGTGTTTAACTGGGTAACAACCATGTGGCGGGGTTCATTGACCTTCGAGACGCCCATGATGTTCTCCATTGGCTTCCTTATTCTGTTTACCATCGGTGGCTTTACGGGCTTGATGTTAGCTATTGCCCCGGTAGATTTTCAGTACCACGATAGCTATTTCGTTGTTGCTCACTTTCACTATGTGATGGTGGCTGGTGCTATCTTCAGCATGTCGGCGGCGATTTACTACTGGCTGCCCAAGTGGTGTGGCCGGATGTACAACGAAAAAATGGGCCAATTGCATTTCTGGGTTTCATTTGTCGGCTTCAACCTCGCGTTCTTCCCTCAGCACTTTGTGGGCTTGGCGGGTATGCCACGACGTATTCCGGATTACGCGTTGCAATTTACTGACTTCAATATGATGTCGAGTATCGGTGCGTTTATTTACGGAGCTGCGCAAATACTGTTCCTTTACAACGTAATTGCAACGATAGTATCTGGAAAGCCAACCAGCGAAGAGAAAACCTGGGAAGGTGCCGAAGGGCTGGAGTGGACTGTTGCCACACCGGCGCCATACCACACCTTCGAAACTCCACCTCCGGTGAAGTAGGTAGCACCTGGCATGTTGCAACTGAGCAAAAATCCAACCATCGATACCGCGGTAAAGCTTGCCGGGGTAACGGTGGCGATGTTTGCTTTTGTGTTTGTTGTGATGGTGCCTCTTTATAACGTGTTATGTGACGTGCTCGGAATTAATGGTAAAACCAGCGGTGAGGCCTATACAGCAGTCGAGGTGAAGGTCGATACTGGCCGGACGATTAAAATACAGTTTATTGCATCGAATAATGCAGGCATGCCCTGGGAGTTTGGGGCAACAGTACCGATGATGAAAGTTCATCCTGGCGCCGTAAATGATGTCCTGTTTTTTGCAAAAAACCCAATGCCGAGTGCAATGGTAGCGCAGGCTATCCCGAGTATTTCCCCTACGCGGGCGATTGAGTACTTTCACAAAACAGAATGCTTTTGCTTTAATCAGCAGCCTCTGGACGGTGAGAGCTCAGCACAAATGCCACTGCAATTTATCGTAGACCAGGATTTACCGGCAGATATAAAAACCATCACGCTGTCATATACCCTTTTTGATGTAACAGACATGGCGAATAGCGCTGTAGCTAAACGCTAGTATCCGGACTATTGTCCGGGTAATAATAATGGAGAGAAAAAAATGACAAGTCAGACGTCCACAGAGTACGAAAAGTACTATGTGCCTCCCAAGAGCCGGTTGGCCATATTCACCACTATTGGTTTGGTTCTCAGCGTTTTTGGCGCCTCGCATGTCCTCAACGATATGACATTTGGCGACCCGAGCGTGGAGACGAACTCCTGGTCTATTTTCCTGACGGGACTGTTTGTGTTCATAGCCACTCTTTTTGCATGGTTTAAAATGACCATTAAAGAAAATATGGCTGGAATGAACAGCGCTCAGTTAAAAAAGTCATATGTTCTGGGTATGTTCTGGTTCATATTTTCAGAGGTGATGTTTTTTGCCGCGTTCTTTGGTGCCCTGTTCTACGTACGAAACCTGTCCGGGCCCTGGTTGGGAGGCGAAGGCGAAGCAGGACGTATGAATTCGTTGCTGTGGGAAGGCTTTCAGTTTAGTTGGCCGCTAATCACAACTCCCCAGGACGCTGTAGGTGGTGCGGGCGCGCAGCTAATGGCGAATAACGGCACTTATCTGGGTGCAGAGAAGAGCATGGCATTCGCAAATGCCCATGCCTGGTGGGCGTGGTTACCGTTGTGGAACACCATATTATTGATAACCTCCAGCTTCACTGTGCATATTGCGCACTCGGGTCTGCTGGCTGGCAATAAAAAGAAGTTCAACCTTTGGCTGGCTATCAGTGTGACTTTGGCTGTCGTGTTCCTATATGTGCAGTATCTGGAATATCACGAAGCCTATGCTGAGTTTGGCTTAATGCTCAGTTCAGGTACTTATGGCTCAACTTTCTTTATGTTGACCGGCTTTCACGGTTTCCACGTATTTATGGGTATGACCATGTTGCTGGTTCAATTGATTCGTTCATTGAAAAGTAATCACTTTACTGCGGAAGACCACTTTGGATTTGAAGCATCCAGCTGGTACTGGCACTTTGTTGATGTGGTTTGGGTTATGTTGTTCCTGTTTGTTTATATCCTGTAATCGTCAGGCTTTGGGCCGGACTTGTCTGGCCCCATTGTGCGAGCCCCGGGTTACCGGGGTGTTTGAGTACTAGCGGGCGTTGCGTCCCAAGGGGTGCGGTGACCCAATTGGCCAGTTGAGACCCCGTAGACTACAACAGCGATGAGTGCGGCCGCTAACATGAGCCGAACCCCCAGAGAATGTAGGGTGCGACGTTTTGTTTTGTCGCCCTGGTCTATCATCAGGTAGTAAAACCCGCTCCCAAGGCTGGCAATCAAACCCAGCAGTAACAGCACTATCACTATTTTTAACAATGGATATCTCCTCGGATTAGCTGCCGCAGTATAAACCAACAGCGCGGCCCCGGGGTGAGAGGATTAGCCCAATTGACTGGAATTCACCTGGATTTGGACTGGCGTACCTCTATTGTGAGTGTTTTGCTGCTTCCAATGTTTATTGGTCTGGGTCTGTGGCAGCTACAGCGCGCTGATGAAAAGGCTGTTATCAACACAAAGTGGGAGTTAAAGCGCAACCAAAGCCCTGTGTCACTATTATCGGTGGATAGCGCCAATGCAGAATTATTACAGTATCTACCTGTTCAGCTTAGCGGTCATTTTTTGTCAGCGAAATATTTTCTGTTGGACAATAAAATTCACCGTGGTCAATTTGGGAATGAGGTTCTCGCCGTTTTTAAGCTCAAAGACAGTGGCAAGGCCGTTTTGGTAAATCGCGGCTGGAATGTAGCCGACCCTTCTAGGCGGCAAGAGCCGGTGATACCAGAGCTCAACGGTCCTGTGATGATAACGGGTCATGTTTATGTGTCACCGGGAGAGCCTTATCTGTTGGCTGATACGGCACTGGTACCAGGCTGGCCCAAACCCATCCAGGCGATAGAAATGGATAAATTGGGGGCGGCTGTTGAGCAAGATATGGGTGTTGAGTTATTTCCCCACCCGGTGCGTATTGATTCCGACAGCGCAGCTGCATTGACAGTTGACTGGCAGGTCGTCAATGTTAGCCCCGAAAAACACACCGGTTACGCAGTGCAATGGTTTACCATGGCCGCGGCCCTCTTTATTCTGTTTATCCTGCGCAGCACAAACTTGTGGCAGGTATTAACTGGCGGTAGCAGGACGCAGTAATGGAAACATCTGACCAGACTAGAAATACTCGACTGATATTTTTGTCCATCGTTGGCATCCCTGTGATGGTGGTGCTGGCGGCAACATGGCTGTGGTTTTTTGTTGCCAGAGGCGACCTCGATCTAGTGGCGATTCTGGGCACGTCGAACCACGGCAGCCTTGTGCAGCCTGCACGGTCATTGGATGAAGGAAACCTATTGGATACAACCGGGGTTGCTTTTAACTATTCAGATCTGCCGCCGCAGTGGACTTTTCTGGTGCCCGGGAAAGAGAGCTGTGGCGTAGATTGTGAAAAACTTTTATATTTCACTCGCCAAATACACCTCGCCATGGGCAAAGAATTGGGGCGTATTCGTCGCTTTTATGTCAGCGATTCCGCGGTATTTGAGACGGCCTTTGATATCGATACACTCAGTGATAAGCGCCCTGCCCCAAGTGAATTTGAACAGTATATGGATGTCGAACAGCGGGGTATGAAAACCTTCACTTTGCCCTCTGACAAGCACGCCAGTTTATTTGCTGAGACCTATGACGACCCTACGACCTGGTATCTTGTCGACCCGGCTGGCTGGATAATGATGTCCTATACCAGTGAAATCTCCTATAAGCAGGTGATTGCAGACCTAAAGTTCTTGTTAAAAAACTCCAGTGAGTAAGCGCACGATGTCAAATACACAAACTCAGGGCAAGGCAACCTGGCGCGATTACAAGGAGCTAACCAAGCCCAACGTGGTTGCCCTGATGATTCTTACTTCTACTATTGGGATGTTTATGGCGGTGCCGGGAATGGTTCCGCTTAACGCTCTGATACTGGGCAACCTGGGTATCGCCATGTGTGCAGGCGCTGCGGCGGCGATAAACCACTTGGTAGACCAACAGGTAGACCTGCGCATGACCCGCACCAAGAATCGCCCTATCGCCCAGGGTCGACTTACTAATATGCAAGCGGGCATGTTCGCTCTCATTATGGGCGGCCTGGGCATGGCCATTTTGCTTATTTGGGTTAATGCCTTAACGGCTTGGTTAACTTTGGCTTCGCTGCTCGGTTATGCATTTGTCTACACGATGTTTTTAAAGCGAGCTACTCCCCAGAATATCGTAATTGGTGGACTGGCGGGGGCTGCCCCTCCCCTACTCGGCTGGGTAGCTGTTACCGGTGACATTCATGGTCATGCACTTTTGTTGGCGTTGATCATATTTGCCTGGACGCCTCCACATTTCTGGGCCTTGGCCATACATCGCAAGGATGAATATGCCCTTGTGGATATTCCAATGCTGCCGGTAACTCACGGCGTTGAATTTACCAAGCTGCATATTTTGCTGTATACAATTATTATGTTTCTGATCACCCTGCTTCCCTATGCCACCAGGCTTAGTGGGCCACTTTATTTGGCGGGTGCGGTAGTACTGGGTTTGATCTTCTTGTATTGGGCGATTGAAATGTTGCGCAATAAAAACCATCTGGCGCCGATAAAAACGTTCAGGTATTCGATTGTATACCTCATGCTTCTTTTTCTGATCATGTTAGTCGATCATTACATCTATCCTGTGAGTACACTTTAGTGGCCGATAATAATAACCAGACTGTATCCCAGAGTCGCGGTGTGAAAATAACCGTGACTATTGTTGTTCTGTTTATTCTGGCTGTAATAGCGATGTTTGTGCATAGGATACAACAACCCCGAATTATGACTGTCGCCGAAATGAAGATAAATGGCGCCTATATGCTGGATACTCCTAGAAAAATAGGTGAATTCAATCTTATAGACCAGAGTGGTAAGCCCTTCACGAATGACCGCCTTGAAGGCGCTTGGACGCTGGTGTTCTTTGGTTTTACCAATTGCCCTGATGTATGCCCGACAACCATGGCGTTTCTCAGTGAATTAGTAGAAAGCCTTGAGGGTACAGAAGCTGAAGATACCCGGGTGGTCATGGTGAGCGTAGATCCGGCCAGAGATACCGCGGATGTTCTGGCGGAATACGTGCCTTATTTCAACCCGGGTTTTGTCGGAGTGACCGGAGAGTTCCTCGATATTCACCGATTTGCCACTGGCCTGAACACGCCCTTTCGCAAGGCGCCCGGTCAAGGCGAGAACTATCAAGTAGACCATAGCGCTAACGTGGTACTTATTAACCCCCGGGGGGATTATCACGGATTTTTCCGGGCGCCGCTGGACCTTGGGAAAATGAAATTAACCTATCGATCTGTCCGCCTTTGGTGGGATCGCTAAGAGGAATAGCGCACATGGCCGACGGTACAACAACGCCTCCAATCGTACTGGTTGACGGCTCATCCTATGTTTACCGGGCATTCCACGCCCTGCCCCCGCTGATCAGTTCCAAAGGTGAGGCCACCGGCGCAGTTAAGGGCGTGATTAACATGCTGCGCCGATTGCAAAAGGATTATCCCGATAGCCCCATTGCGGTTGTTTTTGATGCCAAGGGTAAAACTTTTAGAGACGAGATCTATCCGCAGTACAAGGCCAATCGACCCTCAATGCCGGATGAATTACGCGAGCAAATTGAGCCAATTCACGAAATAGTAAAAGCCATGGGCCTGCCGTTTATCTGTGAACCCGGTGTTGAGGCCGATGATGTTATTGGCACGCTTGCCCGTCAATCCAGTGAACAGAGTTTGGAAGTGGTTATTTCCACCGGCGATAAAGACATGGCTCAATTGGTAAATGCGCATGTCACCCTGGTAAATACCATGACTGAGACAGTGATGGACGAGGCAGGCGTGGAGGAAAAATTTGGCATTCCACCCAGCCTTATTATCGACTTTTTGGCGCTAATGGGCGACAAAGTCGACAATATCCCGGGAGTTGCTGGCGTAGGCCAGAAAACAGCGCTGGCGTTACTGCAGGGTCTTGGGAGCTTGGATGAAATTTATGCCCATCTGGATAAGGTGGCAGAGTTGGAGTTTCGGGGAGCCAAGAAAATGGCCGCCAAGCTCGAATCTGAGAAAGAACAAGCGCAGCTGTCCTATACCCTTGCGACGATTAAAACGGATGTGGCTCTAGCTCTACAACCCATACAATTGCGCAATGCAGAGCCAGATCAGCAGGCTTTGCTGGATTGGTTTACACGCCTGGAGTTCAGGTCCTGGATTGAAGAGCAACTGGAGCGCACTGAGGAAGAGGCTGAACCAGAGGGCTCCGCCGGTAACTATGACATCGTTACTGATCAGGCGGCACTGGATGTCTGGCTGGATCGTTTACGCAATGCGCCGCTCTTTGCTTTTGACACAGAAACTACCAGCCTGGATTACATGGAGGCGAAAGTAGTCGGTGTGTCTTTCGCGGTGGAAGTTGGCGAGGCAGCTTATGTGCCCCTCGCACATGATTACCTGGGAGCCCCGGTTCAGCTGGATCGTGAGCTGGTTCTCGCGCAATTAAAACCCCTGCTGGAAGACCCGGGTCAGGCAAAGGTCGGGCAAAACCTCAAGTACGATGCCAGTGTTCTGGCTAACCACGATATAGCTCTCAAGGGTATTGCGTTCGATACAATGCTGGAGTCCTATGTGCTGGACTCAACGGCCACCCGGCATGATATGGACAGTCTGGCCCTAAAGTATCTGGGCGTTAAAACTATTCACTTTGAGGATGTTGCGGGAAAGGGGGCCAAGCAACTCACGTTTAACCAGATAGATCTGGAGCAGGCGGGCCCCTATGCAGCAGAAGATGCTGATATTACCTTACGCCTGCACCAGGTTTTGTGGCCGAAGCTCATAGAAGAAGCAGGGCTGAGCAAAGTGTTCACCGACATCGAGATGCCATTGGTTCCGGTTTTGTCCAGCATAGAGCGACAGGGCGCGTTGCTCTCGCGCGAATTACTGGTAGAGCAAAGCGTGGAAATAGGCGCGCGTTTACTTGAACTTCAAAAGAGCGCTTACGATCTTGCAGGCGAGGAGTTTAATCTCGGCTCGCCAAAGCAGTTGGGTGAAATACTGTTTAACAAACTTGAGCTTCCAGTCATCAAGAAAACACCCAAGGGTGCGCCTTCTACCGCAGAAGAGGTTTTGGTGGAGCTTGCGCTAGACTATCCCCTGCCAAAATTGTTGCTGGAATATCGTACCCTCAGTAAATTAAAATCAACCTATACCGACAAGCTGCCGGAGATGATAAATCCCTGCACGGGTAGAGTGCATACATCATACCATCAGGGAGTAACAGCAACGGGGCGACTGTCTTCCTCCAACCCCAACTTGCAGAATATCCCAATTCGTTCGGAGGAGGGCCGACGCATTCGTCAGGCTTTTATTGCTCCGCCGGGCTATAAAATACTCGCGGCTGATTACTCCCAGATAGAGCTGCGCATTATGGCGCATTTATCCGGAGACCAGAGCTTGTTAACGGCATTCAACGAAGGTCAGGACGTACACCGTGCGACTGCGTCGGAGGTATTTGATGTGCCACTGGAGTCGGTTTCCGGCGACCAGCGGCGTAAGGCGAAGGCTATTAACTTTGGCCTGATCTATGGCATGTCTGCATTTGGACTGGCCAAGCAGCTTCATCTTGGTCGTCATGAAGCACAGGATTATATTGATCGCTATTTTGAGCGTTATCCGGGTGTGCAAGCCTATATGGACGATACCCGGGCACTGGCGAAAGAGCGCGGCTATGTTGAAACCCTTTATGGCCGGCGTTTGTATTTACCGGAAATCAATGCGCGCAACAAGATGAGAGTACAGGCTGCTGAACGCACGGCAATCAATGCACCTATGCAGGGTACTGCTGCAGATATTATTAAAATCGCCATGTTGGCTGTGAATAACTGGCTGCAAACGAGCAGTGTCGATGCTCGTATGATTATGCAGGTTCACGATGAGCTGGTGTTGGAGGTGGCGACCTCGGAAGTGGAAGCGGTTGCGCAAGAATTGTCGCGACTGATGTCTGCTGCGGCAGACTTGTCTATCCCGCTGGTGGTGGATACAGGGGTAGGGGATAACTGGGACGAAGCACACTAAAAGCGATGTCGGGCGCCCTGTGCTGAGGGCAATCAAGGGATGCACGGTAGAGTTAATCGAAAAAATCTACTCTGGTTGAACTTTTTTAAGGACCTCGGGTCTTATCTTATGTAGCGCATGCTACGCCCCAACAGGCTTCCTCCATTTGCCTGTTTGGGGAGGTCTCTACCCCAGAGGCTCCTATGTAGCCCGATTGCCGCCCCCCCCTTATATTGGCAATCGGGTTTTTTTTTACGCTATGATTCGTTTATCCACTCTAAGTCTTCGTGAACACTGGTATCGGTGAGCCATGCGTCCAGTACGCTTATCAATTCCTGGTGGCCGGTGTGCTTCAGAGCCGAGAACAACTGCATGCTTACTAGTTCTTTATGCTCGCTGAGCTGAGCGCGCAGTTTGAGCAGAGTGGCTTTAGCGGGACCTTTTTTCAGCTTGTCCGACTTGGTTAGTAATATATGCACCGGCATGTGAGCTTGAAGTGCCCAGCCTAGCATTTGCTCATCAAAGGGCTGCATGGGGTGTCTTGAGTCCATAAGGAGAACCATGCCGCGTAGGCTTTCGCGTTGTCTTAGGTAATTTTCCAGCTGTTTGTTCCAGGCATTCTTGATGGCCATGGGTACTTTCGCGTATCCATAGCCGGGTAAATCGACCAGGCGTTGTGTCTCGGTTAGTGCAAAGAAATTGATCAGCTGTGTGCGTCCCGGCGTGCGAGATGTTCGGGCAAGTTTTTTGTTGTCAGTTAAGCTGTTGATTGCACTGGATTTTCCGGCATTTGAGCGACCTGCAAATGCGACCTCCCAGCCCTCATCTGTGGGGCACTGAGAAACCTTGCTTGCGCTGGTAAGAAACTTCGCCTGACGGTATTTTGGAGCCGAAGCCTGGGGTTTCTGTTGCGGGGTGTCCATTGTGAGATTTTGCCTTTTGTTGCTGGAGGGTATCTCGTATATAATGCCACAGCTTTTTTGCCGGAAACGGCATTTATTATATTTTATTAGGGGCTTTCCATGAAAAAGATACTCGCAGTTGCACTATTACTAGGCGCCACTGGCGCTTTTGCTGATCCCATTACTGACAAATACAACAAGAGTTGTGCTGTATGCCACGCTTCCGGTGCTGCTGGCGCTCCCGTGACCCACGATGCCGCAGGCTGGGAACCCCGTATGGCCAAAGGCATGGATGCACTGGTCGCCTCTGCTAACGATGGTCTTAATGCGATGCCCCCCAAGGGCATGTGTTTCGACTGCTCAGCCGATGACTACAAAGCGCTGATTGAGTTCATGGCTAAACCTACCGAATAATTCGGTTCACTCGCTAACTGGAATTGAGATGAAAAATCTAGCAATAGTGTTTTGCCTGTTAATGGCATGGACGCAAGCTGGCGTAGCTGCAGATGCGGCTGCCGGTAAAACAATGAGCGTAGCCTGCTCTGCCTGCCACGGTGCGGATGGAAACAGCATGGTCCCGTCGTTCCCTAAACTTGCGGGTCAAGGGGATGCTTATCTAATAAAACAAATGCGCGATATTCGCGATGGTGCCCGACCTGTCCCCACTATGGCAGGCCAATTAGATGGTAAGTCCGATGAAGATCTGGCAAATATCGCGGCCTATTACTCTAGCCAGGCTCAGTCAGGCGGTAAGACCAAGCCAGAACTACTGGAGCTTGGCACCAAGGTTTATCGCAGTGGAGTGGCAGCGCGCAATGTTGCTGCCTGTAGCGCCTGTCACTCACCATCGGGCCACGGCAATGCGCCAGCAGGGTATCCTTCTCTGTCAGGTCAGCATGCTGAGTATATTGCCACTCAGCTCAAAATGTATCGCAAGGGCTATGAGGATGAGACCGGTCGTACCAATGATGGTGATGCCAAAATCATGCGCACCATTGCATTTGGTTTAAGCGACAAGGAAATTGAAGCGGTGTCCAGTTTTATCTCGGGCCTGAAATAGTATTGCGCACGTACTAAAAGGTGGCTTTGAGCCACCTTTTTTGTTTCTGCGAGAGAACAATCACTTCGTTTCGCTGTCATAGATAGTTCAAGATACTTGGAGAATGAAAACATGTTGAAGCCTTTACTGCTGTCCCTTGCTGTTCTGTTTGCCAGCCCGTTTGTTACTGCTCAGGAGGCAAAAGTTTATCAACAGGGCGAACACTACGACTTGATCACCCCCGCTATTCGCACGACGAATCCGGATAAAATAGAAGTTGTTGAGTTCTTCTGGTACGGCTGTGGGCATTGTTACACTTTTGAACCTTTGGCCAGCCAATGGAAAAAAACTCTACCAGACGATGTAGAGTTCAAGGGTTCCCCTGCAGTGTGGGCGCCGCAGATGGAGCTACACTCCAGAATGTTTTATGCCGCTGAGGTACTCGGGGTTTTTGACACGATGCATCTGGTTTTATTTCAAGCTATGAATGTCGATCGTAAACGGCTCTCTTCAGAAAACGAAATTGGCGAACTGTTTGTGGCCAATGGTGTTTCTAAAGAAGACTTTAGCAAAGCGTTCAATTCGTTCGGTGTTAGCAGCATGGTAAGGCAGGCTACGGCTCGCGCTAAAGCGGCAAAAATTACTGGTACGCCAGAGATGATGGTAAATGGCAAATATCGAATTAGCACACGTAAGGGGTTTAGCCAGAGCGAAATGCTAAAAATAGCCGATTTTTTGATTACAAAGGAGCGGGCTGCAATCGCTGGCTAGCCTTACATCCCGCTGCTGTAATCTTTCAGTGAGGCCTTACCGCTGGCCCTGATCTGGCGGAAGGCAGCAGCATATTCCCCCAACAGCTCTAGGCAGTAAGTCAGCCTTTGTTCAAAATAGGGCTGGGCACTGGGGTTGTTTTCTTCCGGATCTTCATTAAACACCGATTCTACGTTGCGAATAATCAAGTGCTCTGGCAGGTAGCACAGTCGATTGTTTTTATAGCTACTCATGCGTAGTTCTGCCACAGGGTATGAACCGCCATCTGCGACGGAGACCGTTACGATCAATGCAGGTTTATGGGCAAGTTCACCGCCCCCGGCCCACATTAGCAGAAAGTTCTTCAGGCCCGCTGGCACCGCACCATGATACTCGGGTGTAATGATTACAAATGCATCGCAGCTTGTAACGTTCTGCGTTAGTGGCTGCAGAGTTTCTTGCCATTGCGCGTCACCCGACCAAATGCCTTCGTCCCACAGGGGCAGGGGATTTCCACCCAAATCATAGAGCCACGTTGAAGTGCAGATATTCTGTGTTAGAAGTCTATTTTCGATATATCGAGCAACCTTGCCACTTTGTGATACGGGCCGGTGGCTGCCACAAATAATTCCTATTTTCATGCGGTACCTATATATTTAAAGACAGGGAGTGGAGCTAGATTTGTAACCATTTTGGCACGGGCAAATCTTTGTTCTCGAGGAATACGGGGTTAAACAACTTGCTCTGGTATCGATTGCCGTAGTCGCACAGGATGGTGACGATGGTGTGGCCGGGGCCCAGATGCTCCGCCATGCGTACAGCGCCGGCAATATTTATCGCCGACGAACCGCCGAGACACAGGCCTTCATGTTCTAACAGGTCGTATATATAGGGCAGGGCTTCTTTGTCGCTGATGCTAAAGGATTCATCCACCCGGGCGTTGGCGACATTCTCCGTGACATGGTTTATGCCTATGCCCTCTACGATTGAGCTTCCTTCACTGGCCTCAAGCTTGCCACTTTTAAAGTACTCGTACAGGGAGGCTCCCAGCGGATCCGCGATGCCGATTTTTACATTTTTATTGCGTTCTTTTAACGCACAGGAAACTCCTGCAAGCGTGCCACCTGTGCCCACAGCACAAACAAAAGCGTCTACTTTGCCCTCGGTCTGTTGCCAAATTTCAGTGCCGGTGGTGTTGCGATGTACTTCCATATTCGCAAGATTATCAAATTGCCGGGCCCAGAAAGCGCCACAATCTTCCTTTGCATCAAGTTTTTCAGCAAGGCGCTCAGCTGTGTGAATGTAGTGCTTGGGGTCACTGTAAGAAGTGGCATTAACAAGGTGAAGGTCGGCCCCTAAAATTTCCAGAGAGTCGATTTTCTCCTTGCTCTGGGTGATAGGCATCACGACCGAGCTTTTATAGCCCAGAGCGTTCGCCAAGAGGGTTAGGCCAATGCCAGTGTTGCCGGCGGTGCCTTCAACAATTCGTCCTCCCGGACGCAGTTCACCGGACTTTTCTGCGGCGCGAATTATTCCCAGGGCAGTGCGGTCCTTTACAGAGCCGCCAGGGTTTAGAAACTCGGCCTTGCCCAGGATGGTGCAGCCGGTCTGCTGAGAAACCTGGCGGAGGTGCAGCAGGGGTGTATTGCCAATTAGATTAGTAACGTTTGGTACGGTATGCAATTGCTCTCTCCGCTGTTTAATTCAATGGGGTGAGTATGACACAGTGCATCTATCGTACAGAATTCTGGTAGCGTTTATACACGATGAAACTCAGTATAAGCGATAGGGTTGCGGTGCCTACCATGGTCAGCACCATGGGTTGAGGAGAGGTGGTCAGCAACAGGCCAACCAGAGCGCTGGCCGCGGCCGAGATAGACATCTGGATAAAACCCAGTAGTGAGGAAGCTGTCCCCGCAATGTGGGGAAAGGGCCTCAGGGCTATTGCCATTGAATTAGGTAGTACCAGCCCAAGTGCGGTGGAAAAAAATGCCATTGGAGCCATGTAGGTGGCAATTTTATCAGGGTAGAAGAATGAGCTCAGCCACATTGTCAGGCATGCTGCCAGCCCCAGTGTCGTACCCAGTAGGCTCAGCTGCTCTGGCGTATAGCGGCCAGCGAGACGTGCGCTCACTGCACTTCCCAGGGCGTAGCCAACCACACCCGCAAGAAAGACATAGCCGAAATACTGCACCGGGACCCCCAGCATGTTGATATAGACAAAGGCCGACGAGGACAAGTAGGCGAGCAGGCCTGCATACAACAGTGCGCTCGATATGGTGACTAACAGATAAAACGGGTCTCGTATCAGTTGGGCATAGTTCTTGGCTATTTCGACGGGATGAAGGCTTTGCTTCTCAGGCAAAGATTCGCGCACGTAGCGCTGTACCAGAAATATGCTGGACAAACCGTACAGAGAAAGGAATATAAAAATGCTCGACCAGGGTAAAATTAACAGCATGGCTCCACCCAGAGCCGGTGCCACAGCCGGTGCTACAGCCATTAGCATAGCGATAATGGACAAAGCTTTCGCCGCTCTAGTGGCGCCAAAGACGTCACGCACGATGGCGCGCGCCAGAGTAGGCCCCACACAAGCGCCAACACCTTGTAATACCCTGAACAGTAGTAGTTCGTTGATGGTGTCGGCCTGACTACAGCCAATACTGGCCAACACAAAAATGGCGGTGCCGTAGATAAGCAGGGGCTTGCGGCCGAAACGGTCTGCCAATGGGCCACAAACCAGATGAAACACTGCAAAACCTATGAGATAGGCGCTGAGAGTGAGGTGCATCTGGCTGACAGTGGTATTCAGTGCGACCTGCATGGCCGGCAGGGCCGGCAGGTACATGTCAACGCTCAGGGGCCCCAGGGCAACAAGCGAAGCGAGTATCGCCAGCAGCCACGGGGAGTCGGGATTTAGTGTGTGTTTGGTCATGGGCTGGCGATGCTAGCACAGCCCGTAAACAGACTCTCTACATATAGGCTATTTCTCGAATTTCATCACCAGCTTCCACCAAAGCTTTGGGAAAAGAGTGTGAACAAACATGAGAAGTCTCGCTTCGCCGGGGTAAATAATGTCGCGATTTTTGGACACACCCTTGTCTATGGCGTCGACAATTTTTTCCGGGTCTGCCAGACGGCCAGATTCTTTAGCTTCTTTCATACTGCCCGCGGCATCTGTTTTTAGCGATTGGTCTATGAGCGGCGTGTTGACCGCCGGGGGGCAAACCAAATGGACGTTTACGCCGGAGTCGCGGATTTCGTTTTGCAGTATTTCTATATAGGTGTTTACCGCTGCCTTGGTGGCGCAGTAGGCGCCCATATGGGGAACCATGGCATGCCCTGCGATAGAGCCGAAGACAATGATTCGCCCGGATTTTCGCTCCATCATAGCCGGCAATACACTTTTAACAAGATAAGTGGTGCCAAAGTAATTTATCCGAAACAGTCGCTCCATAGTCTCGTGTGTTTCGTTGATTAACTGATGGCTTGGCATTAGGGCAGCAGCGTGTACCAGGTGGTCAATTGGTCCCAATGTACTGGCGACTTGGGCAACTTTGGCCTCTACATCTTCAATGCTGGAAATATCGCAGACAAATGGTGAAATCCCTTCGGCGCGGTCAGCCGTTTCCTTTAAGCCGCCTTCGTTGACATCAAAAATAGCGACTTTGGCGCCTCGCGCTGCCAGGCGCAAGGCTATGATACGACCCATGCCGCTGGCGCCGCCGGTTACCAGGGCTACCTTACCGGTCATATCGCTCATGTTACCTCCTATCCGTAGAAATCAATTTGTGGCGCCTATAGTGCTGCCGGCATTAGCAGGCGGCAAGTTCCGAATCGGCCACTATTGCTGATGAATGTGCTCAAGTGGTAACGCTGTTTTGTAGACCACACGGCGCAATTCAAAGCTGGAGTGCACCCCGGTAACACCGGCGATGCGGGTGAGTTTGCCCAGTAGAAATTTCTCATAGTATTCCATATCGGGCACCACGGCCTTTAACAGGTAGTCGGCGGATTGACCCGTGACCACGCTGCACTCCATAACCTCGGGGAAATCTCCCACTTTGGACTCGAATTCTTCGAAGCGATCGGGGGTGTGCCTGTCCATGCTGATGCCGATATAGGCGGTGATTTTTAGACCTAACATGGACTGATTTAGCAGGCAGGCGTGGCTATTGATTATGCCGGATTCTTCCAGGCGTTTTACGCGACGTGAGCAGGGTGTTGGCGATAGGTCCACGATTTCTGCAAGCTCTAGATTGCTGATGTTGCCTCTGGTTTGCATTATTTCTAGTATGCGGCGGTCTGTGCGGTCTAGTTTCATTGTTGGTCCTGTGTGGTGGTTTTTGTATTGTTTGGCGGGGGGGTAGCCCGCAGGATGCCATGGGCAATACACCATAAGGGCGTGCAGTTCCAACCAAATGTAGCTCCACCCAGACCGCGCAGCGGCACTAACCAACTGAACCACTGACCAGCAGCTTAAGTAAATCACCACCCCAGAGGAATAAACGCTTGAAAAAAATCGCCACAGCCATAATCGCCACACTATTCACAGGTCAATTGTCCGCCGCTTGCATAGAATTTAATGCCAAGCCAATGCAAGGCGGTTTTATCTGGGCCAAAGTAGCGCCAGGTAGCGAAGTCAGCCTCGATGGCCAACAGCTGGATGTATTAGCAGACGGCACCACATTTCTGGGTTTTGGCCGGGATGCTGCAAAAACCGCTGAGCTCACTGTAGAGACCAAAGGCAACTCAGGTGGCAGTTGCAGCGAAACCCTGCAAGTGGCCAGGCGTGACTACAAGTTGCAAAAAGTAGAAGGGGTGCCGGCAAAAACCGTGCATCCGCCCAAGGAACAGTTAGAACGAATC